>JAJEAI010000038.1 GCA_022824205.1 Candidatus Binatia bacterium | reverse complement strand
TCGGCTGTAAGCCGACATCGGTGATTCCCTCGAAAGCTTGCCCTCGACCCCGATCGGGGGCGGGAATCCAGGGGTGTAGACGGAGGTACAGGGATCATCGATTTACCGGGCCACCGCCATCAGCCGGTCGACGTCGATCGCGTCTTCAAACGCCTCCGCCAACTTGTCCAGGGCTTCGTCGACGGCGGCTTCGTAGGCCGGACCGAACGGGCCGGTGACGCCGAGGGTTTGCAGGAAAGCACGCCGGAATTCGTCCGCGGCGAAGAGTCCGTGGACGTAGCAGCCCATGACGCGCCCGTCGGTGGATACGCTGCCGGGATCGTGGGCCGGGCCGTCGGGTACGAGGAACGGGCGGCCGGGGCCGCGGCACGTGGTCTCGCCGACGTGCATTTCGTATCCCGTGAAGCGAGCGTCCACGGTCCTGCCGGCGCCGGCAACCCGCGTCAGCGTCTTGCCGCCGGTGAGGACCGTCTCATGATCGAGCAGGCCCAGGCCGGTTTCCGCGCCCGGCGGTCCTTCGATGCCGCGCGGGTCCGCCACCCGTCGTCCGAGCATCTGGTAGCCGGCGCAGATGCCCAGGATCGCGCCGCCCCGGCGGCGGTGCGCGAGGAGGTCGATGTCCCACCCTTCGTGCTTGAGCGCCCGCAGATCGGCGACCGTCGCCTTGGAGCCCGGCAGGAGCACCAGGTGCGCGTCGCCGGGCAGGGGGCGTCCGGGCGGCACCACTTCCAACCGCACGGCGGGCTCGGCCTGTAACGGGTCGAGGTCGTCGAAGTTGGCGATGTGCGGCAGGCGCGGCACGGCGACGCGGAAGTCGCCGGTGCCGGGCGACGGTGGGCTGTTGTCGAGCGAAAACGCATCTTCTTGCGGCAGGCGCCGGGCGGCGGCCAAGTAGGGGATGACGCCGTAGGAGGGCAGGCCGGTGCGCGCGGTGATCGCGCGGAGGCCGTCCGCGAACAGGCGGAGGTCGCCGCGGAACCGGTTGATCAGGTAGCCTTGCAACAACCGGCGCTCGTCTTCCGGCAGCAGCTCCCACGTGCCCACGAGGTTGGCGATGACGCCGCCCCGGTCGATGTCCGCCACCAGCACCACCGGCACGCCGGCCGCGGTGGCGAAACCCATGTTGGCGATGTCATGGGCGCGCAGGTTGACTTCGGCGGGGCTGCCCGCGCCTTCCACCAGCACGAAGTCCGCCTCCGCCGTGAGCCGTGCGAAGCTCTCCAGGACCGCGGGCATCAGCTCGCGCTTCACGTCCTGGAACCCGGCGGCGCCGTAGTTGCCGCGCACCTTGCCGTGGACCACCACCTGGGCGCCGACGTCGGACTGCGGCTTGAGCAGCACCGGGTTCATGTCCACCGAGGGCGCCACCCCGCAGGCCCTGGCCTGCAGGGCCTGGGCGCGGCCGATCTCCCCTCCGTCCGCCGTCACCGCGGCATTGTTGGACATGTTCTGGGGCTTGAACGGGCGCACGGCGTACCCGCGGCGCGCCAGCACGCGGCAGAGGCCGGCCGTGACCAGCGACTTGCCGGCGTCCGAGGCCGTCCCCTGGAACATGAGGGTCCGGGCGGCCATCAGTCGGGAGCCGGACCCTTGAGGGTCATGGGGATGCCGGCCGCCATGAAGAAAACGTGGCTCGCAACGCGCGCCACCGCTTGGTTGAGGCGGCCGGCGTGGTCGCGAAAGGCGCGCGCCATGGCGTTGTCCGGCACGATGCCGAGCCCCACCTCGTTGGCCACCAGCACCACCGGTCCGGGCGCGGCGGCGAGCGCTTCGAGGAGCGCTTCAGTGGCGGCGTCCACGTCACGTTCGTGATGCATGAGGTTCCCGAGCCACACGGTCAGGCAGTCCACCAACAGGCCGGCGGCCGGAGCGCTTTCCCGCCGGATCACGGCGGACAGCTCGATGGGTTCTTCGACGGTGCGCCAGTCCGGGCCTCGGCGGGCTCGATGCTGCGCGATGCGTTCTGCCATCTCATCGTCCGTGACGACCGCGGTGGCCACGTAAACGCGTCGATCCCACGCCTTCGCGAGTCCCTCGGCGAAAGCGCTCTTGCCCGCGCGTGCGCCACCCAGGACCAACGTCAAGTCCGGTCCCGACCCGAGCATCTTCACGGCCGCGCCTGCCTTGAAGAGCGGTGGTGTGCCGCTGCCGGCAGTTGAATGGTGCGGGCGTCGGTCATACGGACTGTCATCGTATACACGGAGCCGGCGAAATGAAACGCGCACCAACAGGCCGGTGTGCCCGGTGCCCCTTCCCGCCGATCACGGCGGACAACTCGATCGGTTCCTTGTCCAATGAGTTCAGTTGGTTCCAGACGTCCGTCTTCGTCATTCCCGGTCCCCCAATACGTCATTCCCGGTCCCCCAATACGTCATTCCCGGTCCCCCAATACGTCATTCCCGCGAAAGCGGGAATCCAGGCGGGGTGGGGCCTGGGGCAATGGGGCCGCCATACAACCACCCCTGGATTCCCGCTTTCGCGGGAATGACGTATTGGGGGACCGGGAATGATGTATTGGGGGACCGGTGACGATTCGGGGCGGCCGTGCCGTTCTCCGTTCGTGTGGAGTCTTGACAGCCGCTCCCGGGGAATGACGGTGAGGGGAGTCGCGGAGGCGTTCTTGACACTCTCAAGGGTTTTCCGTATTGCTGAATCCCGTGGAGGACACCATGAAAAGGACCCATGACATGGGCGGGGACACCGACGCGGGACCCATCGACCGCACCGAGCACGCGATGGACGACTGGGAGGTTCTCGCCGATGCGCTGAACCAGGTGCTCGGGGTGAAGGGCATCAAGTGCACGGACGAGACTAGGCGCGCGCGGGAGGACATGGATTCGGAAGCGTACCTGTCGCTGAGCTACTACGAGCGCTGGATCGCCAGCCTGGAGACCATCCTGGTGGAGAAGGGCCTCATGACCCGTGAGGAGGTCGACCGGAAGGTGGCCGAGCTGGAAGAGCGCTGGGGTGAGCCGTGAGCAGCGCGGCGGTTTTCCGGGACGGCGCGGCGGTGCGGGTGAAGGCCCACTTCCAGCCGGGCCACGTGCGCACGCCGTTCTACATCAAGGGCAAGACCGGCTGGGTGGAACGCTGCTACGGCGAGTTCCGCAACCCGGAGTCCCTGGGCCACAGCGGCGACGGGTTGCCGCGGGTGCGGCTCTACCTGGTGGGCTTTCGCCAGCAGGACGTGTGGGACGGTTACGACGCGGGCAGCAAGGACACGGTCTTCGTGGATATCTTCGAGCACTGGCTCGAGCCCGCGGCCGGCGCGGGTACCTGAGAAGAGAGGGGAAAAAGGATGGCACACGAGCACGAACCGGGAGAGGAGCACGAGGCGGGGCCGCGGCATGAGTTGAGCCACTGGGCCAAGCGGGCCTACGCCATGCGCGACATCCTCATCGAGAAGGGTGTCGTCACCGAGGCGGACATCCGCCAGCAGGCGGAGTTCACCGAGTCCAAGACGCCGGCCAACGGCGCCCGGCTGGTGGCGCTCTCCTGGACCGATCCCGAGTTCAAGGCGCGCTTCATGGCCGATCCCAAGAAAGTGTGCGCCGAGATGGGCATCGACGCCAGCACCCTGAACGAGTTCGTGATCCTGGAGAATACGGACAAGCTGCGCCACATGGTGGTGTGCACGCTGTGCTCGTGCTATCCGCGTCCGATCCTGGGCCGGCCGCCGGACTGGTACAAGAGCTTCAACTACCGCAAGCGCGCGGTGAACGACCCGAGAGGGGTCATGCGCGAGTTCGGCCTGGATCTGCCCGACGACGTCGAGGTCCGGGTGCACGACAGCACCGCGGACATGCGCTACCTGGTGATCCCGGCGCGTCCGCCGGGGACCGGGAACCTGAGCGTGGAGGAGCTGGAGAAGCTCGTCACGCGGGACAGCATGATCGGCGTGATGGACGCGTTGGCGGCGGTTCCGGAATAGGGGGCGTCGTGTTTCACGTGGACCTTGCGCCGTTCGGCGTCGACGTCGAGCGGCTCCGCGCCGATCGTCTGCGCCGTCTCCAGGCCGGCATGCGCTCCCGCGGCTTGGGCGCGATGCTGCTCACCGACCCGCTCAACATCCGCTACGCCACCAACACCGTGCTGTGGCTCAACCTGCGCGCCACCGGGGTGCAGCGCTTCGCGCTGGTGCCCGCCGAGGGCGAGCCGTTGGTGTACGAGCGCTTCTTCGGCAGCGAGCGCGCCGCCGGTTACAAGAAGAATGACGCGATCCGGGGCTTCGGCGCCTTCATGTTCGGCATGCGGCCGCCGGTGGCCACCCAGGACTTCGTCAACCTGGCGGCCGACGGGTTGAAAGAGCTGGGCGTTTCCGGAGAACGGGTGGGAGTCGATGCCTTGTGCCTCGGCGCGGTGGACCTCTTGCGGGAGGGCGGCTTCGCGGTGGTGGACGGCCTCCCGGCCGTCGGAGAGGCACGCGTGGTCAAGACGCGGGACGAGGTGGAGCTGATCCGCTGGACCAGCCGCGCGAAAGAGGGCGGCTACGACCTGGTGCGGGAGGCGGTGCGCAAGCCCCCGGTGGTGGAAGAACGGCTCAGCCGCATGATGCTCGAATACCTGCTGGAGCAGGGTTTCGAGGCGGGCAGCGAGTTCATCTCGATCTTCGATTCCTCACAAATGGCCATCCGGCCCCACCGCGAGCCCATGGGCATGGACCTGGTGATGACCGAGGGCGACCTGGTCATCTGCGACGCCACCGTGGCCGGCCCGGGCGGCTACTACAGCGACTTCGCCCGGACCTTCAGCCACGGCACTCCGTCCCGGGCGGACAAGGACCGTTACGCCGAGGCGTATGGCACGCTGCAGGAGGCACTGGGTTACGTTCGGCCCGGTCCGTGCACGGAGTTGTTCGCCCGCTTCGGCAGGGATTCCACCTCGCGGCTACCCGGCTTGGACGGGTTTCACGGGGTCGGCATGTGCATATACGAGGCGCCCTGGCTGCGCGGGTTCGATCCGCCGGAGTACAACCTGTCTCTGGAAGAGAACATGATCATCGCCCTGGAGATCAACCACCACCCGGTGAAGCTGGAGCACCTGCTGCGGGTCACGGCAGACGGGGCTGAGATTCTCTCCACCTATCCCATGGAGCCGGAGTTGACGCCGGCATAGCGCGAAGGTCGCGGAACCCCGCCACCCCTGGATTCCCACTTTCCAGGGTGTGTCAAACTCCCAGGGCCCCCACGTCACAGAACGTCATTCCCGCGGAAGCGGGTGTGTCAAGACTCCACTCAGGACACGCAAGAAACCCCGGAATCGTCATTCCCGCGAAAGCGGGAATCCAGGGGTGGAGAGGCGGGGAAACGTCGTTGTAGTGCCACTCCCCCACCCCTGGATTCCCGCTTCCGCGGGACTGACGACTCGAGGGTTTGGCGCCTGTTCTTGTCCGGGCGACGTTTTGACACAGCCTGTTCCGCGGGAATGACGTGTTCGGATGGTTGTTGCCTGAGCTGACCCAGCGTCAGAACCCGAACTGCGCCATGTCCACCCGGGCGCCGCTCTTGCGGCATTCGTCCATGAAGACCTGGTGGATCTCGGGGTCCTGGTCCTCGTACTCGATCTGGGCGCCGCCTTTCTTCACGTCCTCGCCGGTGTCCTTCAGTTCCTCGACCTTGTACTTGAAGCCCCAGGGCTTGAGCGCCAGGTAGCGCGCGGGCTCGGCGCCGTTGTTGAAGTGTTGGTGCCACCATTGGATGGGCGGCACGAACATGCTCATGCGGCCCCATTCCACGCGTTTCCGCGGGGCGCCTTCCTCCCACAGGAAGGAGTAGCCGGAGCCGGTCAGCATGATGATGTGTGCGCCGGCGCCGTGGCGGTGGGCCTTCTTGTACTTGCCGACCGGGAATTCCGAGAGGTGGGCGCTCATGGTGTTGTCGACGAACTCGAACAGGGTGGTGCGGTTGCCGCCGCCGCGCTCCTTGTAGTCCTTGGGCTGGAACTCCCACAGGTCGGCGATGAAGTTGGACTCCCACACCCGGCCCTTCTTGACCCCTTCGAGGTAGCGCCCGGGCTTGCCCCACTCGTTGGCGTCGCCCTGGTAGCGGTCGCCGAAGGTGAACGGGTTGTTGAAGATGTAGTCGAGGTTCCGGTAGCGGTTGATGACCATGGTGGCGTCGGTGAGCGAAATCATCCGCACCGGTTCTTGTCCCTGGGCGTTGAAGTGCTGGAACCACGCGTTGAGCGGGATGGAGAAGAGGCTGCCCTTCTGCCACTCCAGGGTGTGCTTGCGGCCGCCCTCGTTCCACAGGGTGGTGGCCCCCTGGCCGGACAGGATGAACACGGCTTCCTCGAACAGGTGGCGTTGCGGCCGCAGCTCCTTGCCCGGGGCGATCTCCTGGATCACGGTGTCGCAGGTGCCGCCGGCGCCGTCGAGGTTGACGAACGCGCCCTTGCCGCCGGTGCGCGCCCAGTCACCCAGCTCCAGCTCCAGCAGGTCGTCGATGATGAACCCCTTGTACACCGGGACCCCTTCCCACTGCTGGTAGATCTCGTAGGGGCTGATGGGGGCGAAGCCGGAGGCTTCGTTGAGATTCCGTTCCGATCCGTTTGCCGTGTCGATGGTGGCGGCCTTGCTCATGGTGGTGACTCCTTCCTTGGAGTTGAATTCGTGCGTCCTTCGACTTCGCTTCGCTACGCTCAGGACGAACGGTTGGGTGGCTTCACCCTTCGTCCCGAGCCTCTCATCGTTCTCCTGGAAGCTCTCACCGCCAGGCCTGAGGCTCTCAACATTCGCACGGACCCCTCATCCGTTCGTCCTGAGCGTAGTGAGGCGCAGCCGAACGAAGTCGAAGGACGCTACGCGCGCTCCTCCCGGTACAGCCCGAAGGCCTCCTTCACCGGACGGTCGTTGACCGAGAACAGGATGGCTTCGTCCTTGTTCCGGTTCTCGTGCTGGTGCCACGACCACAGCGGGACGGTGAAGAAGTCGCCCTCGGTCCACTCCATGCGCTTGTCGTTGACGATGGTGGCTCCGCTGCCGCGGAACACGTGGTAGATGGTCGTGCTGGTGTGACGGTGCGAGCGCGTCTCCTCGCCGGGCCGGATCATCTGGATTTCGCAGCCGATGGTGCGCAGCGTGAAGCCGCCGTTGCGCGGGTTGACGTAGCGCAGCAGCACGCCGTCGCAGTCGTCCCCAGGGCTCGACGCCAGCGCCTTCAGCGATTCGTAGGTGGTCTCCCACGGATACCGGAAGGGCGGGTCGGGGAAGTCCGAGAGCTGCTCCGGCGGCCGCGCCCAGCCGAACTGGTGCAGGCTGAAGTTGGGCATGGCCTCCACCGGCTGTTGCTTCTGGCTGAAGGGCTCCACCGCCATGACTTCCAGGGCCTTGAGCAGCGGGCCGTCGTGGCCGTCGAGCCATACGATGTTCTCGCCGGTGCCGTTGTAGTGGTCGTGCCAGGTCCACTGCGGCGTCAGGATCAGGTCGCCGGGGTGCATGGTGAAGCGCTCGCCCTCGACCGTGGTGAATGCGCCGCCGCCGCGGAGCACGAAACGCAGCGCGGTCAGGGTATGGCGATGGGCCTTGGCGATCTCGCCCGGTTTCACGAGCTGGATGGAAGTGTGCACCGTGTTGGTGGCGCCGGTGGTGCCGGGCACGCCCGGGTTCAGGAGCCGGATGGTGCGCCGCTCCGACTGCTCCAGGCTCACCAGTTCGCCGGCCTGCAGGAGCCCGTCGTAGATGTCGTCCCACTTCCACAGATAGGGGACCACGGTGGTGCGCGGTTCCAGGATCTCGCCGTCGTTGTCGGTGATGTTGGAGGCCCAGAAACCGGCCAACTGCTTCGTGGCCAGGTCCTTGTTCAGGTCTTCGAGGCTCATGGTCGTCTCCTCGCGCGATACTCCGGTCAGCGTCGTCCTTCCCCTAACCCTCGATGCGCCGCATGACGTAGGCCAGCCCGCCGCGGTAGGCGCGGTCGATGGCCATGCACTGCCTGGCGGCGCGCAGCACCGTGTCGTAGTCCTCCCGTGTGCGCACGTGCCGGTCGTAGACGCCGTCCATCATGTCCGAGTGCTCGGTGTCGGCCGTAGAGTGCACGTTGAGCGAGATCATGCGCTTGAGGCTGATGCCGAGCTCGTTCTCGAATTTCTTGCCGATGCGGTAGGACATCCCGCCGTCGGTGACGATCTCGGGGTTGTTGCGCCGCTCCAGCATCTGGGAAGACGTGAACGAGGCCAGCCACGGTCCCTTGATGGCGATGAGGTGCCAGGCCATGAAGGCCGCCTGGACCATGGGCGGCGGCTCCGCGTTGTCGAAGTCCTCGCGCTCCAAGCCGATGACCTCTCCCTGCTTGACCGTCAGCGAGTAGTGGTCCATGTCGCAGCGCGGGTCGTTGATGAGCTCGTCGCTCTCGTGCTGCCACACCAGGGACTTGACGTCGAGCGGCGCCGCGGCCTGGACGTAGGCCCAGCAGTCGCGCCGGTTCTTGGTATAGATGGCGTTCTGCACCACGTAGTAGCGTCCCCGCTCCATGGTCCAGCGTAGCGTCAGCAGGTCCTGGAACTCGTCGGTGGCGTACTGGCGGTTGCACATCTCGTTGAGCGTGCTCTTGAGCTTGGCGATATCGGGCATGGTCTTCGTCTCCTGTGCTCGGACGGACTGCTAGTGTCGCGTCCCGCAAGTAAGCGGCATGAGTTGCTGGTCTTTTTCGCCGTCGGCTGCGTTACGCCACCCCGGGCTTGACCCGGGGTCTTCCTCGCGTGGTACCCCGCCACTGGGGCGACCGCGGGGCGCCCCTACGGGTCATC
>JAJEAI010000155.1 GCA_022824205.1 Candidatus Binatia bacterium | reverse complement strand
GCTGGCCGAGAACGCGGACGGAAGCACGGACCGGGTGGCGCTCGGCACGGTGTCGGCGACGGACCCCGAAGCCTCGACGGTGACCTACGGCATCGAGGGGGGCAACGACGCCGGCCTGTTCGAGGTGGACTCGGCAACGGGCGAACTCTTCTACACCGGCACGGGCGAGGACTACGAGTCGGGCACGACCGGCCACGAGCTGACGATCCGGGCGAGCGACGGCAACCTCCATGCCGACGTCGCCGTCAACGTCACCGTCACCGAAACGGTGCAGGTAACACCGCGACCGACCAGCCCCACGGTGACGGGAACCCCGATCGGTAACCCTGACGTTTCTCAGCCAGAGTGGATCCAGATCGGCATCCTGGACTATTCTCATCCGCGCTGGCTCCTGAAGAGTTTCGATTACGGAATGCTCTGGGCAGGATGGGGCTTCGGACTCGGAGGTTCGCAACGCGGAGCGCCCGAGGAAATCGTGATCGCCGAGGTCGACGGAGTCACGGCGCTGCGCTTCAACCCGGCCAACAGGACCTCGGCCTGGTACGACAGGAATCCGGGCGCTGCCGATCACCCCGTGCATGGAGAACGGGATTGGGAGATCCAGGATGACTTTTTCTTTCCCAGACTCGCCTGGACCGCTGGAGATGATCCCTATCTGATCGCTCAGGTCTATCTCGGCAGTTCCCGAAGTAGCGACTACACTTCGTTGCGGATGCCCGCGCTATACGAAAACAGTTCTGGGGGCGAGGCGCGAACCTGGCCGGGCATCTTTTACCGCGACGGACTGCTCCAGATCCGTGGCCCGGGACGCGGCGACATCGCGGTCACTCCAAGCGGCCACGAGGGCAAGGGCTGGGTGACGCTGGGCATGACCGTCGACGACCACGGTGACATCACCTACGTCGGCAGGTACGGCACCCATTCGCTCGCCGAGCTGTTCGGCCATCCGGACTTCGAGTACCGCAACTCCGATATCTCCCGCGAGCATGACCGGTCCTACTTCCCGCTCACACACAGCGGCAACACGGTGGGGATGTTCTCGCAGCACATATCGGACGACTCCGTAAACGCGATCGCCTACATCGAATACGGCAAGAACCTCGTCGTGGACAACGATTCGATACCGGACGGCGCCACGCAACTCGGCGACATCACCCAGCTCAACGGCCCGCGTTTCCCCCACGGCAAGGTCAACGGCGACAGTGACGTCATGGACTACTACAGCTTCACCCTGAGTGAACCGAGGAATGTGTTGCTGGGTCTGCGGCGGTTGGATGCGGCAGCCGACCTTGTGCTGGAGAACGCCGAAGGTAACGTCCTCGCCAGCGGCACCGAAGCGGGCACCATGGACGAACGAATACGGAAGACGCTGGAGGCGGGGGAGTACTACGTGCGGGTCGAGGCGCGCGAGCCGGGCCACAACGCCTATGTCTTCCGGTACGGCGTCACGGCGGTGGATGAAGGAGCCGGCACGACGGACAACCACACGCTGGGGATCGCGGAGGACGTGATGTGATGGCAGGTGCACGCGGGTGGCGATGACGGTCACTCCCCCGCCACCCCTACCAGCGAATTCAGCAGCGGCTCGTCGGCGGCCAGGACGGCGCTGGGGCCGTCGTAGACGATGCGGCCGCGGTTCATGACCACGGTGCGGTCGGAGAACTCCAGGGCGATGCCGGTGTGCTGCTCCACCAGGATGATGGTGAGCCCTTCCTGGGCGCGCAAGGTGTGCATGGCGTCCACAAGCTGCTCGATGATGACCGGCGCCAGGCCCTCGGTGGGTTCGTCCATGAGCAGCACCGAGGGGTTTCCCACGAGCGCCCGGGCGATGGCGAGCATCTGCTGCTCGCCGCCGGAGAGCTGGTTGCCCTTGTGGGTCGTGCGCGAGCCCAGTTGCGGGAACAGCTCGTAGACCTGCTCGAAGGTCCAGCCGCCGGCGCGGCGCGCCACCGCCAGGTTCTCGTACACGCTCAACGACGGGAACACCTCGCGTTCCTGGGGCACGAGGCCCAGGCCGGCGCGTACGCGGTCATAGGTCCTGGCGTCGGAGATGTCGCGCCCCGACAGCTCGATGCGCCCGGAGTGGAGCGTGGTGTAGCCCAGGGCGGTTCCCAGGAGCGTGGTCTTCCCCACCCCGTTGCGGCCGATGAGGCTCACCCGTTCGCCACGGTCGAGGGCCAGGTCGATGTCCTCCAGTACCACGGTCCGACCGTAGCCGGCATGGACGCCGGCGAGGTCCAGGGCCTTGACCGGGACCCCGTCCGGCGCCTTGTTCCCGGAGACCTTCAACGCCTTCCTCCGTGCAACTCGGCGTTCTCGCCCAGATAGACCTCCCGGACCCGCGGGTCCGCGCCCACCTCCGCGGGGGTACCTTCGGTGAGGATCGCGCCCGACACCAGCACCGTAATCGTCTCCGCGAAGCGGAAGACGATGTCCATGTCGTGCTCGATCATCAGCACGGCAATGGATTCCGGCAGACCTGCCACCGCCTCCAGGAGCACGTGACTCTCGGTGGACGGCACCCCGGCAGCGGGCTCGTCCAGCAGCAGCACCTTGGGGTGGAGGCCCAGGGCGATGGCCAGCTCCACCAACCGCTGCCGGCCATAGGGAAGCTCGCGCACCTGCCTTTGGGCGTCCGCGTCGAGCTTCACGGATTCGAGGAGCGCCATGGCCTCGGCGATGACGTCGCCCCGCGCATCGGCGCGGCGCCAGAGCCTGGCCGACAGCGAGCGTCGCTCGCTGACCGCCATGCAGACGTTCTCGAGGACGCTCAGGCCGCGGAACAGGGTGTTGATCTGGAACGTGCGCGCGAGCCCACCCTTCACCCGGCGCGCCTGGGGCCAGTGGGTGATGTCGTGTCCGTCCAGCAGGATGACGCCGCCCGAGGGTTCGACGGTGCCGGTGATGAGGTTCACCAGTGTGGTCTTGCCCGCGCCGTTGGGTCCGATGAGCGCGTGCCGGGCGCCGGGCCGCAGCGTCAGGGAAACCGCATCCGCCACCACCAGGGCGCCGAAGCTCTTGGACAGGTCCCGGACCTCCAGCAGGGGCTCGCTCACGAATCCTCCCGCCGGACCCACGCGCGCAGGCGCTCCGCCAGCCCCAGCATGCCCTCGGGGGCGTACAGGATGGTGGCCACCAGCAGCGCGCCGATGCCGAAGAGCCAGTACTCCGGGCTGAGCTTGGCGAGCTGGTCCTGGAGGATCATGTACAGCGGAGCCCCGATGAAGGCGCCGTACAGGCGGCCGGTGCCGCCGAGGATCAGCATGATCATCACGTCGCCGGAACGCTCGAAGCTGAGCACGTCCAGGGCCACGAACTCCGTGGTCTGCGCCAGGAGAGCGCCGGCGACCCCGGCCATGACCGCGGCGATGGTGTAGGCGCGCAGCATCTGGCGGTACACGGGACAGCCGATGGCGTGCATGCGCCGTTCGTTCTCCCGGATGCCCCGCAGCGACTGGCCGAAGGACGAGTTCACGATGGCGCGGGCGGCGAGGAACACGACGAACAGCACCGCCAGAGCGTACAGGTACGCGGTCCGACCGTAGAGGTCGAACTCGAATACGCCGAACAGCGGCTGCATCACCACGCCCTGGAGGCCGTCGTCGCCGCCGGTCCAGTGCTCCTGCTCGTTGGCCAGTTCCTGCAACAGGATGGTTACCGCCAGCGTCAGCATCAACAGGGTCAGCCCGCGCGTGTAAAGGATCACGGCGCCGCACACGAGGCCCACGACTCCCGCCACCAGCCCGGCGATCACCAACCCGCTCAGGGGTTCGCTCCAGCCGATGTGCGCCGAAAGAATGCCGGCGGTGTACGCCCCGGTGCCGAACAGGGCCGCGTGGCCCAGGGACACGATGCCCGCGTAGCCCAGGATCATGTCCAGCGACATGGCGAAGAGCACCATGATGAGGATCTGGGCACCCAGTTGCAGGTAGTCGGGGAACAGGAAGAACCCCGAGCCGGCCGCCAGCCAGGGGAGCAGCTCCGCGGGACGCATGGCGCCGGTGCGAAGCGGGTTCTGGTAAGCCGGCTGTTCCATGGGCGGCGCGGCCCCCTATCGGGCGTAGAACCCCTGCGGGCGCCACAGGAGCAGGATGATGGTCACCGCGAAGATAAAGAAAGCCCCGAAGGCAGGCAGGTAGTACTTCCCCGCGGTATCCACCACTCCCAAGATCAAGGACGCCGCGAAGGCCCCCCGCAGGCTGCCGAGGCCACCCACCGCCACTACGATGAGGAAATAGACCAGGTATTCCAAGGCATACGTCGGCGTCAGCCCCAGAATCTCCGTGCCCAGCGCGCCTCCCAGCGCTGCCAGCGCGCTCCCGAGGGCGAAGGTCAGCGTGAACAGCCGCCGGATGTTGATGCCCACGGTCTCGGCCATGCGCTGGTTGTCCACGGCGGCGCGCACCTTGGCCCCGAGCAGCGTGCGCTCGAACCCGTACCAGAGGGCGATGATCACCGCGAAGCTCACCAGGATGATGAACGTGCGGTAGGTGGGGAAGCGCCGGAACCCCAGATCAACCTGCCCCTTGAGATAGGACGGGACGTCGAGCTGCACGTTCAACGGTCCCCAGAGGAACGTGCACACGGCAATCCCCATGAACACCAGGCCGATGGTCAGGAGCACCTGCTGCAGCTCGTCGCCGCCGTAAAGGCGGCGGTAGAGCGTGCGCTCCAGCACGACGCTGATGAGCGCCACCGCGACGCAACCCAGCGGCGCGCCCAGAAGGAACGGGACGCCGAGCTCCCGGATGAAGGACACCGCGATGTAGCCGCCGAGCATGGCGAACATGCCGTGGGCCAGGTTCACGAAGCCCATGAGACCCATGGTCACGGAGAGCCCCACCGAGATGATGAACAGGACCATTGCGAACGCGAGGCCGTCGAACGCAATGCTGACGAGGGAATTGATCACGCACGCTACTTCTTGTTCTCAAGCTCCTTCCACGGGTCCTTGACCATCTCGAGCGTGTCGGTCTCGATGTTGGCGAGGGCGCCGCCGCGCTTCTCGACCTTGCGCAGATACTGGTTCTGCACGATGTCGCGCGTCTCGGGATCGATCATGATGGGACCGCGCGGGCTCGCGAACTTCCACCCCTTCCACACCGCCAGGGCCTTGTCGGCGTCGATCTCGCCGTTCAGGCGCCGCACCACCTCGTGGATGGCGGCCATGCCGTCCCAACCCTGGACGCTGAAAAAGTCCGGCGTGCTGTCGGCGCCGTAGGCTTCCTTCCAGGCCTTCACGAAAGCCTTGTTCTCGGCCCTGTCCGCCGCCGCCGAGTAGTGATGCATGGTGACGACGCCCAGGGGAACCTCTCCCATGTTGGGCAGCTCCGAGTCCTGGGTGATGTCGCCCGGGCCGATGAGCTCGATGCCCGCCGCCCGCATTCCCAGGTCGTCGTAGGTCTTCATGACGCCGGTGGCCCACTTGCCGGCGGGAATGAACACGTAGAGCGCATCCGGCTTGGCATCCTTCACCGACTGCAGGAACGGCGTGAAGTCCGGGATCTTGGGAAACGGGAACGGGATGTCCGCCACCACCTTGCCGCCCGCGGCGGTGAAAGCCTTGGTGAACGCGGTCTTGCTGTCCTTGCCCGGCGAGTAGTTGGCGTAGGCCACGGCCGCGGTGCGGATGTTCATCTTCTCGTAGGCGTGCTTGCCGAGCGGGTACGCCGCCTGCCACATGGTGAACGACACGCGGGCGGTGTAGGGAGAGCGCGTGGTGATGGCCGAGGTCCCGGCGTTCATGATGAGGAACGGCACCTTGGCCTTGCGCGTCACGTCGGAGATGGCGAAGGCGTTGTTGGAGTACACCACCCCGGCGAGAATGTCGATCTTGTCGCGGGTGATCAGCTCGGTGGCCAGGCGCTTGGCCACGTCGGCCTTGGGGCCGGTGCTGTCGCGCTTGATGATCTCGATCTTGTGCCCCCCGGTGCCCTTGGCGTGAAGCTTCTGGTAAAGCTCGAAGCCCCGGTCCACCTGCTGTCCCAGTTGCGCGTTGGGACCGGAGTACGGAAGGATCACGCCGACCTTGACGGTTTCGGCCCACGCCGCCCCGGCCGCGATCAACAGAGCCGCAAACAATGCGGCCAGAAGCCTGGAAATCCTCATGGTGTTACCTCCTTCAAGTCCGGCGCCCTCGGGCGCGGCTGGATCTTAACACTCCTGTCGTTGACACGGCAATGGCCGCCGCTCCTTCTCGCCCCGCGGGAACGGGATATCGCGGACCCTGTCGCGGGCATCAGGGATGGTACCGGCGCGGGCGCGTTCCGGAGGGAAGGCGCGCCTTGCAAGCGAGGTTCCGTTCATCATCGACACCCTGGGCCGTTACGGCGTGACAACCGGAGGATACCCGACCCGGGGGCCCGTCTCAACGCGGGCGCGCCAACTCGCATTCTTGCGGCAAAGCCTATAGCCTTACGCGTATTTCAACCCTTCGTCACAGGAGGCACGCGCATGAGCGGCATCACCCCGTCGTCCGACGAGTTCGTCGAGCAACTCAAGGAAGAGATCGCCACGTTCCACAAGCTGCGCATCAACCACCCGTTCGTGAAGGCCATTTGCGAAGGCACGGCCTCCATGGACCACATCCGCACTTGGGCGATACAGGACTACCAGTTCCGCGCCGCGGTGCCGCGCATCGCCCTGCTGCGCTACGTGGCGTGCAGCGACCCCGAATACGCCCCCAAGCTGTTCGAAGTGGCCGAGGAGGAAACCCGCGGCCTGCTGCCGGGCGCTACCGGTCATCCGGACATGTTCGTGGAGTTCGCCGAGGCCATCGGGCTCACGCGGGCGGACCTGGAGAACCCGCGGTTGCTGCCGGCCACGGCCGCGCATCTTTACTTCGCAGAGTTGGTGATCCATACGCATCCGTGGTTCGTGGTGATGGCGGCCCAGATAGGCGCGGAGGGCACCTTCGGTCCGGCCGCGGCGTTGCTGGGCAAGGGGTTCATGGAGAGCTACGGCATGTCGCCGGAGTCCGTGCGCTTTTTCACCGTGCACGTGGAGGCCGACGAGGAGCACGGTTCGCTGGCGGAGGAGATCGCGCGCCGCTACCTCACCTCGGCCAACCTGCAGCAACAGACCCGGGAGATGATGTTCCGGCGCATGGAGCTGCTGTACGACATCTGGACGATCTGAGGTGGAGCCACCCAGCCTCGTACGTCCTTACCGCGAACCAGGATACGTCGAACCGTGAAGCCGCGACGTACTATTCATGCCGGTTCCCGCGATCCAGGGTACGCTCTGCCTGGACACGAAATGGCATCAACCACCCGGAATCGTCATTGATATGAAAACAAAAACCTGTTCAATGATGTCTGGTAGTTACGGAATCCCGCGGAACTCCAATGAGTCATTCCCGCAAAAGCATGCCCCCGACCCCGATCGGGGGCGGGAATCCAGGCAAGGTGGGGCCCGGCCATGAGGCCGCCACAACCCACCACCCATGGATTCCCGCCCCCGATCGGGGTCGGGGGCATGCTTTTGCGGGAATGACGATTCGGGGCGTGGGTGTGAGCAGGATGACGGAAGTGTGAGTGCCACCGAGGGCGAGTGACGGAGAAGAACTTGGTAGTGACACCATGAAGGACCAGGGCGCCACACGCCACATGGGGCGCAGCATCCTCATGCGCGAGGCGGAGCCGTTGCTGCGCGGGCGCGGAAGCTACGTCGGCGACCTGCGGTTTCCGGGGATGCTGCACGCGGCGGTGCTGCGGAGTCCGCACGCCCACGCGCGTATCCGCGGCATCGACGTGAGCGCGGCGCTTTCGATGCCGGGGGTGGTGCGGGTGCTCACGGGCGCGGACGTGCGCGACGCCATCGCGCCCTTTCCTCCCAGCTTCGAGTTCCATCCGGCCCCGTGGCTCAACGCCATCAAGCCCGTGCTCAAGGGACCGCGCGCCCGGGTGCTGGCCCTGGACAAGGTACGCTACGTGGGCGAGCCCGTGGCCATGGTGGTGGCCGAGGACCGCTACAAGGCCGAGGACGCGCTCGACGGCATTGCCGTGGACTACGAGGAGCTGTCGCCGGTGGTGGACCCGGAGGCCGCGCTGGCGCCGGACGCGGTGCGCATCCACGAGGACGCCGGCGACAACGTGGTGTTCCACTTCAGCATCGCCAAGGGCGACGTGGACCGGGCCTTGGCGGACGCGCCCCACCGCATCGAGGAACGCCTGCACCACCGGCGCCACGGCGGCATTCCCATGGAGGGACGGGGCGTCGTGGCCATGGCCGAGGTCAAGCCGCGCCGCCTGACCGTGTGGTCCTCCACCCAGGTGCCCCACAGCGTGCGCCGGCAGATCGCCGGGCAACTGGGACTGGCCGAGGAAGCCATCCGGGTGGTGGCGCCCCACGTGGGCGGCGGGTTCGGGCCCAAGGTGGTGGTCTACCCCGAGGAAGTGCTGGTGTCCTACCTTGCCCTGGAGCTGGGCCGGCCGGTGCAGTGGATCGAGGACCGGCGCGAGCACTTCATCAGCACCGCCCACGCCAGGGACCAGATCCACTACGTGGAGCTGGCGTTCGACGGCGACGGCCGCATCCTGGCCCTCAAAGACCGCTTCCTGCTGGACAACGGCGCCTACAACCCCATGGGCCTCACCGACGCGTACAACACCTCGGCGCACCTTCAGGGGCCGTACCGCGTCCCCAACCTGGCCGTCACCGGCACCTGCGTGACCACCAACAAGGTGCCCAATGCGCCCTACCGAGGCGCCGGCCGCCCCGAGGCGGTGTTCGTCATGGAACGCTGCATCGACCGCATCGCCGGCGAGTTGGAACTCGACCCGGCCGAGGTACGCTTCCGCAACTTCGTGCAGCCAGAGGAGATCCCGTACGACGCCGGCGTCCTCTACCGCGACGGCATGCCCGTGCGCTACGACAACGGCGACTTCCCGGCGACCCTGCGCAAGGCCCTGGACGCGTGCGGGTACGACGAGGTGCGCGCACGGCAGAGGAGCGCCGCCGCCGAGCCGGAGGCCGCTCGCGGCGCCGAGGCGGAGCGTCACGCGCGAACCGCGCCCGGAGGGGACGGACCCGGCGACACCGACACCGCCCGTCAAGAGCAGACCGGGAACGTCGCGCGACCGTCTGCTGAATCCCGTCCGACAAATTTGTCATGCACCCCCCTTCGTGACGGCCGAGCCTCGCGCGACGGGCACTACGTGGGGGTCGGCATCGGCTTCTACACCGAGGGGACGGGGGTGGGCTCCTTCGAGGGCGCGCGGGTCGAGGTGGACTCCTCGGGCAAGCTGCTGGTTTCGGTGGGCGCCAGCGGCCACGGACAGGGCCACGAGACCGTGTTTTCGCAGCTCACCGCCGACCTCTGGGAGGTCGCACCGGAAGACGTCACCGTGGTGGGCGGCGATACCGACGCCATCCGCTACGGCATCGGCACCTTCGCCAGCCGCAGCACGGTCAACGCCGGCACCGCCATACACGAAGCCACCCGCCGTCTCAAGGCCAAGGTGTTCGAGCTGGCCGGCCACCTGCTGGAAGCCAACCCGGACGATCTCGCCACGCGCGGCGGCCGGGTCTTCGTGGAGGAGCGCCCCGAACACGGCATTTCCCTGGCCGAGCTGGCCGGAGCCGCGGTGCCGGGCTGGGCCTCGAAGCTCCCCGAGGGCATGGAACCCAACCTGGAGGCTACCTACTACTACGTCCCGCAGACGGTCACCTGGGCCCACGCCGCCCACGTGGCGGTGGTGGAGGTGGACGCGGGTACGGGAGAAGTGAAGCTCCTGGACTACGCGGTGGCGCACGACTCGGGACCGGCCATCAACCCCCTGTTCGTGGAAGGTCAGGTGCGCGGCGGCGTCGCCCAGGGCATCGGCGGCGCGCTCTACGAGGAGTTCGTCTACGACGACCTGGGACAGCTCCTCACCGGCACCTTCCTGGACTACCTGGTGCCCACCTGCGGCGAGGTGCCCGCCATCCGGCAGGTGCACATCGAAACCCCCTCCCCGCTCAACCCGCTGGGCCTCAAGGGCATCGGCGAAGGCGGCGCCATCGCCCCGCCCGTGGCCGTGGCCAACGCCGTGGTGGACGCCCTGCGGCCCGTCGCCCGGATAGAGATATCCGAGACGCCGGTGACCCCCGAACGGGTGCTGGCACTGTTGCGAAGACACCGCGATTGACCCCTCCCCACCCCTGGATTCCCGCTTCCGCGGGAATGACGATTCGGGGGTTGTTGCCCCTTGTCATTCCCGCCCTCTCTTCTCGTCATTCCCGCCCTCTCTTCTCGTCATTCCCGCCCTCTCTTCTCGTCATTCCCGCCCTCCCTTCTCGTCATTCCCGCCTCTCTTCTCGTCATTCCCGCCTCTCTTCTCGTCATTCCCGCCCTCCCTATTCGTCATTCCCGCCCTCCCTATTCGTCATTCCCGCGAAAGCGGGAATCCAGGGGTGGGGGGCCGTTTGCGGCAAAAAAGACCGCATGCTAAGCCGTCCGCCATTATGACAACAGCAACGAACACGAGAAACTCAATGGGAGAAACCCTCGGGGAAGCCATCGCCTTCCTTGAGGCCAACTATCCGGACGAGGTGATCCGGGTCACCCGCGAGGTGGACCCGGTCTTCGAGGTGACGGGAATTCTGGCGAAGCTGGAGCGGCAGCAGCAGTTTCCGTGCGTGATCTTCGAGAACGTCAAGGGGTCGTCCATCCCCCTGGTCACCAACATGCACGCGAGCTTCCCGCGGCTGGCCATGGCCATCGGGCTGCCCTACGACGCCACGCCCGCGGACTTCATCCACGAGTACGGCAGGCGCGAGGCGAACCCGTTGCCGCCGGTGGAGGTGGAGAGCGGGCCGTGCCAGGAGGTGGTGCTCACCGGGGAGGACGTGGACGTCACCATGCTGCCGATCCTGCAGTACCACGAGCTCGACGCCGGCCGTTACATCACCCTCGCCTTCGACGTCATGAAGGAGCCGGACAGCGGCATCCGCAACGCCGGCATCTACCGGCTCCAGCTCAAGGGCAGGAACCGCTTCGGCATCCAGATCTCCGAGACGGCCCACGGCCACTACATCCTCAAGAAGAACAAGTCCCGCGGCCTGCCCACGCAGATGGCCGCGGTCATCGGCGGCCACCCGGCCATGAACATCGGCAACCTGAGCTTCACCTCCATCGACACCGACGAGTTCAGCATCGCCGGCTCCATGCTCGGCAAGCCGGTGGAGCTGGTGAAGTGCAAGACCATCGACGTGGAGGTGCCGGCCAGCTCCGAGATCGTGCTGGAGTGCGAGATCCACCCGACGGAGATGGAGGAAGAAGCCCCCTTCGGCGAGTATCCCGGCACCTACGGCCCCATGCGCGTCAACCCGGTGGTGTACGTCAAGGCCATCACCATGCGGAAGAACGCGCTCTACCAGAGCTCGTTCGTGGGCCACGCCGACAACCTGCTGCTCTCTGGGGTGACGCGGAACAGCTACATCTACCACACCTGCCGCATCGCCAGCGCCGGCGTGAAGGCGGTGTACGTGCCGCCCTGCGGGCGCTCGCGCTACATCTGCTACATCCAGATGGAGCGGTCCATGATCGACGGCGACGCCAAGAACGCGGCCATGGCCGCCTTCGCCGCCGACCCGTTCCTGAAGTTCGTCATCTGCGTGGACGACGACGTGGACATCAGCAACGACAGCGACGTCATGCACGCCATCGCCACCCGCGTGCGCGCGGACCGCGACGTGTTCATGATCACCCACTCCAGGGGCTCCCCGCTGGACCCGGCGTCCTACGACCCGGCGGGCGGGTCGCACCTGGTCACCAAGGTGGGCGTGGACGCCACGCGCAAGTCCGACTACCCGGCGGAGATCATGGTGCCGGGCACGGACGCCATCGACCTGACCAGGTACTTCGGCGACCGCTTCAGGTAGGCAAGGAGGCTGACCCCGGGAGACCGTTCGGACCGGCGCGGACGGCGGAACGCACTGCATGCTGATCGACGCCCACGCCCATCTCGACCACTATGACGAGCCGCGGGAGGCGCTGGCCAGTATCGAGCGCCGTCGCATCCTGACCCTGGCCAACTCCATGGACCCGGCCTCGTATGTGCGCAACCTCGCGCTGGCGGAAGGGTGTCCCTTCGTGCTCCCCTCCTTCGGCATCCATCCGCGGCGCGCGCGGCAACACGCCGGGCACCTCGCAGATTTCGGTCACCTGATCGAACGGAGCCCCATGCTGGGGGAGTTGGGGCTCGACTTCCACTGGGTGCGGGACAAGGACAGCTACCCGCACCAGATCCGGGTGTTCGAGTTCCTGGTTTGCGCGGCCGCTGAACAGGACAAGATCGTCAACCTGCACACCAAGGGCGCCGAGCGCCGTATCCTCGACACCCTGCGCGCCCACGGCGCCGCCAGGGCGATCATCCACTGGTACTCCGGCCCCATGGACGTACTTGCAGAGATGATCTCCGAAGGCTACCTCTTCACCGTGGGGGTGGAAGTGTTGTATTCGGAGAAGATCCAGGCGGTGGCGCGCGCCGTGCCGCCCCGCCAGCTCCTGTCCGAGACCGACAATCCCGGCGGCCATCGCTGGCTTGTCGGCGAGGAGGCGCCGCCCGACGTCATCGCCGAGGTGGTGGCGGCGTTGGCGCGGATAAAGGGCCTGCCGCCGGAGAAGATGGAAGCGCTCATCCAGGCCAACTTCCTGCGCCTCGCGGGCGACGATCCCGGCCTGGGCGGTGTCCGGGCGCTTTTGGAGAAAGAGACGGCAACGAAACGTCCCCGATGACGGGTGAAACATGCGAATCGTTCTCTGCGCCGTTCTGGCGGCACTGGCAATCCTGGGGGCTTCTACGGCGCAGTCCCGGATGCTCACCATCGTCGGTTATCTGGAAGACGCGGTCATCCTGCCCTCGGGCCTCGAGATCAAGGCGAAAATGGATACCGGGGCGGATGTCACGTCGATTCACGCCCTGAGTATCGAGAGGTACAAGAAAGACGGCCGCGACTGGGTAAGCTTCATCGTGGACACGGGCAAGCGAAAGATGCGTTTCCGCCGCGTCGTGGCACGGGTCGTGCGCATCCGTCGCGCCGGCACCGCCATCGTTGAGCGTCCGGTGGTGCGGCTCAGTATCTGCATTGCGGGCTACAACAAGCTCGCGCAGGTCAATCTGGCCAATCGTACCGGGATGAGTAACCCGCTGCTGGTCGGCCGGGCCTTCATGAGGAGCGGCGGACTGGTCATCGATTCGGGACAGAAATACGTCGGCAAACCGGTTTGTCCCGAGACGCGGAAGTAAGGCTTGTTCACGCAAGGAGGAACCATGTTGTTTCTGACCAACGAACACATCCAGGAAGTCCTCGACATGAAGACGTGCCTCAACGCCATGGAGGACGCCTACCGCGACCTCTCGAAGAACGAGGCGGCGTATCGGCCGAGGATCGACTTCTACGTGCCGAAGGAGCCCCATTACTACCGCTGGGGCACCATGGAGGGGGCCACCCGGTCCCTCGGCTACATGGCCATACGCATGAAGTCGGACATGCTCGTGTGGGAAAAGAACGGCGAGTTCGAGACCGAGGACAAGTATTGCATCGAGCCGGGCACGTACTGCGGTCTCATCTTCCTCCTGAGCGTGCGCAACGGCGAGCCGCTGGCGCTGATGAACGACGGCTACCTGCAACACATGCGCGTGGGCGCCTGCGCCGGCCTCGGGGTCAAGTACCTGTCGCGGCGGAACTCCAAGGTGCTGGGCATGCTCGGCTCCGGCGGCATGGCGCGCACCTACACGCAGGCCATCCACGAGGTGCGCGACATCGAGCTGCTGCGCGTGTTCAGCCCCACCAAGGCCAACCGGGAAGCCTTCGCCGCGGAGATGCGCGAGCAGCTCGGCCTCAACGTCGAGACCTGCGACGACGCGGAAACGGTGTGCCGCGGCGCGGACATCGTGGCCCTGGCCACGGACTCGCTCGTCCAGGTGATGAAGCCCGAATGGGTGGAGCCCGGCATGCACATCACCAACGTCCGCTCCAACGAGGCCGGCCCTGAGATCCTCGCCAAGTGCGACGTCCAGGCGCGCCTGGGAGCCTCCACCATGGTGCTGGACAACCCCCCGCCGGGAACCATCCACGGCAGCGATGGGATGTTCGCCTACATCGCCGGCACCCAGGACGAGATGAAGAAGATTCCGCCCTCGCCCATCCGCGAGATCGACAACGCCAACATCGGCACCATCCCCGACCTCATGGCCGGCACCTGGCCCGGACGCACCAGCGACGAGCAGGTGACCTTCCTCAACAACCAGGGCACCCAAGGTCTCCAGTTCGCCGCGGTGGGCGGCACCGCCTACGAGATGGCCAAGTCCAAGGGCCTGGGCCACCCGCTGCCGCGGGAGTGGTTCCTGCAGGACATTCGGGATTAAGGGATCGGCACCGGGCCGCGTCGGCCCCTCGCCACCCCTGGATGCCCGCTTCCAGGCTGTGTGAATGCTCCGCTCGGATACGAAGAGACACCGCCCCCCGAACCGTCATTCCCGCGGAAGCGGGAATCCAGGGGTGGCGGTGTGGCGCGCCCGACGCATTCGAAACGTCTCTACGCCATGCCCGAGAACGCGGACTCCCCCAAGCTACGCGCGCGCATGCGCGCCGCGCTGCTGCGCTGGTACGACCGCAATCGGCGTGATCTGCCCTGGCGCCGGTCGCGCGACCCCTACGCCATCTGGGTCTCGGAGACCATGCTCCAGCAGACCCAGGTGGCCACGGTGCTTCCCTACTATCGCCGCTTCATGGGAGCGTTCCCGTCCGTGGAGGCGTTGGACCGGGCGCCGCTGGACGCGGTTCAAAGCATCTGGAGCGGTTTGGGATACTACCGGCGCGCAATGAACCTGAAGCATGCGGCGGGCGTGCTCGCCAGCCGACACGGCGGCCGGTTGCCGGACGACTACGACGCGCTGCTCAAGCTGCCCGGCATCGGCCGTTACACGGCGGGCGCGATCATGAGCATCGCCTTCCAGCGCCCCTACCCGGCGGTGGACGGCAATGTGCGGCGCGTCTATGCGCGGCTCTTCGGTCTCACCGACGCAAAGGAGCTGGACGAAACCGCCGGGCGAATGGTTTCCCGACCGCGTCCCGGGGACTTCAATCAAGCACTGATGGAACTCGGCGCCACCGTCTGTTCTCCCGCCGCACCGACATGCGAACGCTGTCCCCTGTCGCACTGGTGCCGGGCACGGGCATCCGGCTCCTTCGAACTGCCGCGCGGGCGCCACGTCGAGACCAAGGCCGTGGAGTGGCCGCTTGTGATCATCGAGTCGAATTCGAGAGTTCTGCTGCACCGCCGGCCGGACGACGGGCTCCTGGCCGGGCTGTGGGAACTGCCCACGCCCGCGACGCTGCCACCGGGGGTGGCGAGAGAGAGCGTTGCCGTGGCACCCATCGCCGTCATCCGCCATGCCATCACCGACAAGCGCATCACCGCTCCGGTCTACCTGCTGCGCCGGGAAGCGCGGGTGCGGGGCAAGGCATGGCGTTGGGTGGCGCTGGCGGCCCTGTCCTCCTATCCCCTGTCCTCCCTCTACACCAAGGCACTGCGCGCCGCGCAACACCGACTGGGAGCACGTCTGTCCAGCATCGGCGCCGGGGACACGTGAGGTGCCGTCGCACCCGGTCGGACCAGGGGGTTCCCGGACACCCACGCCCCGACTCGTCACCCAGGCCCCGCCCCGCCTGGATTCCCGCTTCCGCGGGAATGACGTATTGGGGGACCGAAGTCTCTTTTCATCCCCTGTGTGTCGGCCGAAAGCCGGCATGGGTGATTCCCGCGAAACAGGCTGTGGCAAAACTCTCCACGCTGGGACGTTACGAATACGTCATTCCCGCGAACCCGGGAATGACGGTTCGGAGTCTGGGTGTCGATGCTCATCACGGTCTGTTGCGCGGGAATGACGACCCGATGCGTTGACGGCCCACAACCCGCTGCATATAGTCTCCGACAAAGTCTCCGAAAACGAGCGCCACGGGAGCACCATGGGTACGGTACACGCAATCTACATCGCGCCGGAAGGCAGCGCGCACATGCGCAAGGTGGACGAGGCCGAGGCGCTCGCCAGCATGGGGCTCAAGGGTGACCGCTACTGCGAGTCAACAGGTTACTACAGCGGCTGGGACGAGTGCCAGGTGACCCTGATCGAAGCCGAGGACTTGGAGGAAATCGCCGCCGCGGGCCTCCAGGTGCTCAACGGCGAGCACCGGCGCAACATCGTCACCCGCGACACCCGCCTGGACGACCTGACGGGGCACGCCTTTCGCGTCGGCGAGGCCGTGTTGGCGTTCGACCGGCCGCGCCCCCCTTGCGCCTACATCCAGTCCATCACCGCGCCGGGCATGACCCGGGCCCTGATGGGCAAGAGCGGCATCTGCGCGCTGGTGGTACAGGGCGGCGTCATCCGACCCGGCGACGAGATCACCGTTCTCTAGCGTCCTGTCCCGTATAAAACGTCATGAATCTGCTTGTCCTTTTCGCCGTCGGCTGCGTTACGTCACCCCGGGGCTTGACCCGGGGTCATCCTCGCGTGGTAGGGGCCACTGGGGCGACCGCGGGTCGCCCCTACAGTCGTCGCTCCTTGCCGGCGACAAAAAGCCCCGCGCGTCTTCACGACGTTTTATACGGGACAGGACACTAGTTCATCTGGTGCAAACCCCGCCGCCTACGCCGGCCCCGGCCGGTTCCCAGTCCACGTTCTTCTACGGCTGGATCATCCTCCTCGGAGGCTTCCTCATCCTGCTGGTGGACGGCGGCGTGCGTTTCTCATTCGGTGTGCTGGTGAAACCGCTGGCCGCGGAGTTCGGCTGGGACCGGGGCGCCATCACCTTCGCCTACACCCTCAACATGCTGGTGTTCGGCTTCGCCCAGATGATGGCGGGGAGGGTGCTGGACCGTTACGGGCCGCGCCTGCTCTTTTCCGTCTCGGCGCTGCTGGCTTCCACGGGCATTTTACTCACTTCACGCACCAACTCCATCCCGGAGCTCTACTTCTACTACGGCGTCGTCACCGCGGTGGGCGTATCGGGGATCACCATCGGCGTGGTGTCGTCCACGGTCTCCCGCTGGTTCCGGAGCCTGCGCGGCCTCATCGGCGGCGTCGCGGTCACGGGCACGTCCTTCGGGCACTTCGCCGTCATCCCTGCCCTGGCCTGGTCCCAGGCGCGCTTCGGCTGGCGCGGTTCGTGGGTCGGCCTGGGCATCCTGGTTTCCGTGGTGGTGGTGCCGGTGGCGCTGGCGCTGATGAAGAAGGAACCCGCCGAAATGGGCCTGTCGCCCTACGAACGCGGCGGCAAACTCGGCCGCGCCCGGCGCCTCCTCCCCGCCGCGGAGCTCGCGCCGCGGGAGGCGTTCCTCTCGCGGACCTTCCTTTTCATCGCGCTGGCCTACGGCCTGTGCGGCTTCCAGGATTTCTTCTTCGTGACCCAGTTCATCCCCTTCGCCACCGACGCCGGCCTGACGAGCCAGCACGCCTCCAACATCCAGGGGCTCGCCGGGCTGTTCAGTCTGGCCGGCGTGCTCGCGTTCCCGGCGCTCACGGAAAAGCTCGGACACGGCCTGCCGCTGTCCGCCATGTTCCTGTTCCGGATGGTCTGCTACGCGTTGCTGACGTTCTCGTCCACGGAACCCGCCATATTCGCCGCCGCGCTGTTGATGGGCTTTACGCTCATGGCAACGGCGCCGTTGGCCGCGGCCATGACCGGAGACTACTTCGGGGTCCGCAACATCGGCCTGATCACCGGCGCCATCCTCTGGGTGCACCACACCGGCGGTGCCTTGGGCGCCTTCCTGGGAGGTCTCGTCCACGACGCCACCGGCTCCTACGAGGGAATGTTCCTGGCGTGTCTGGTCATGGCCTCCACGGGCGCGGCGGTGTGCCTGGGAATCCGTCCACCGGCTCAGTCGTCCTCGGCGGCCAGTTCGTCCTGATACTTTCGCCACCGGCCGCGGAACTGATGGTAGGTCAGGCCCAGCGCCCTTGCCGCCTGGCGCTGGTTGTACCTGGCCTCCGCCAGGCTCTCGCGGATCATTCGTATCTCCAGCTCCCTCACCGCTTCTTCGAGGGACCGGTCCGGCCCTTCGGGGGACCTGTCCGGCAATTCGGGGGCACGAGCCCGGAGGGCTGGCACGGGTGCCGGCACCGGCGCCTCGCTTGCGTCGCTCGCGCCCGTGCCGAATGGCGAGACAAAGGGATCGAAGACCAACTCGTCGACGGTAGCCGTATCGGAGCGATACACCGCGCGCTCCACCACGTTCCTGAGCTCGCGAACGTTGCCGGGCCAGGGGTAGCGTTCCATTTGCGCCAGCGCGCGGCGGCTGAAGCGCGGGAGAGCTTCCCAGCCCAGCTCATGCGCCATGCGCGCGGCAAAGTGGTTGGCCAGCAACGGGATGTCCTCTGCGCGACGCCGCAAGGGCGGTACAAAGAGGACGTCGAACGACAACCTGTCGAGGAGATCGAGCTTGAAACGACCCTGACGGGCCAGCGCGGGCAGGTCCGCGTTGGTCGCGCCGATGATTCTCGCGTCCACTTGAACGGGCCGGGAAGACCCCACCCTTTCGAAACTGCCGTACTCCACCACCCGAAGGATCTTCTCCTGGACCTCCGTGGGGATCTGAGCGATCTCATCCAGGAAAAGGGTCCCCTCCGTTGCCGCCTCGAACCGTCCGGTGCGCCGTTGATGCGCGCCGGTGAAAGCGCCCTCCTCGTGGCCGAACAGCTCCGACTCCAGCAGCGCCGGCGCCAACGCCGCGCAGTTCAGGGCCACGAGCGGCCCCCGCCAACGCTGTGACAGGTAGTGCAGCTTGGCCGCGGCCAGCTCCTTGCCGGTACCGCGTTCACCGATCAACAGGATCGGACGATCGACCTTGGCCGCACGGGACAGCGTTTCCTGAAAATCCAGAAAGACGTTGGACTGTCCCAGCGGCTCCGTGTAGGATTCGGGCATGGCCCCTCCGGAAATGGCGTAATATACCATAGACTGGTTATTTTCACTAATATCAGGTAACTGTCGCCGAATTCATGCTTTGGCTCCGTCACACGAAAACTCAATGAAAACAAGATGTTGGAAACCCGATGCGCGGTTGGCACTGTTTGTGCTTCTTCCAGGACACAGCGGGACGCACACGTTCCCCGCGAATCCCGAAGGAGGAAGTCGAATGGGAATCTTTACACGCTTGAGCGACATCATCAGCTCGAACATCAACTCGATGCTGGACAAGGCCGAGGATCCGGAAAAGCTCATCCGGCTGATGATTCAGGAGATGGAGGACACGCTGGTCGAGATCAAGGTGGCTTGCGCCCAAGCCATGGCGGCGCGCAGGAAGGTCGAGCGCGAGCTTGATGAAGCGCGGCGGCGGCACGACCAGTGGGCGGACAAGGCCAGGCTCGCCGTGGACAAGGGACGTGAAGACCTGGCGCGGGAGGCGCTGATGGAAAAGCGGCGCTATCGGGAGCGCTCGGAGACCGTGGAGCGCGAGGCGATGCAGTGCGCCGCCATCATCGAGCAATACCAGTCGGACATGGCCCAGTTGGAAGACAAGCTAGCCAAGGCAAAGGAGAAGCAACGCATCCTGGTGCAGCGCCACATTCAGGCGCACGAACGGAAGCGTGCTCAGACCGGCGTCCGCAAGATGGGCAGCGCGGACACGATGCTGCGTTTCGAACAGTTCGAGAACCGTATCGAGCGCATGGAGGCCGAGGCCGACCTGGTCAACTTCGCGCGCAAGCCGGATCTCGATGAAGAGTTCGCCCGCCTGGGACAGGACGACGAGATCGAGGCCGAACTGCGGGCGCTCAAGGATGCCGCCCGGCGGTCCGATAGCTGAGACGCGGCGGCTGTGTGTGCGGCTGAAGCGCATGAGTGAGCGAGGATGGGACCGGAAGGCATCGTGGGAATAGTGTTGGGCGTGCTCGGGGTCCTCTTGATCCTGGGCGCCGCCTTGATTGTCATGGTGGTGTGGGCGATCAAGTCGCTCCGCGGCAACGGAGCCGCGAGCGATGAGGCCCGGTTGATGCAAGAGCTCTACCAGGGACTGAGCCGGCTCGAAGACCGCGTGGAATCCCTGGAGACGATTCTACTCGACAGAAAGGACAACAACCGATGATTCGAAGTTATTCGAGGACTGCCCGTATCTACCGCTCGCGTCGCGGGGTCATCCTGGGCGTGTGCCGCGGCCTCGCGGAATACCTGGACGTGCGGGTGTTGTGGGTCCGCGTGATCGCCGTCGTGTTGTTGATCAGCACCGGATTCTGGCCGTTCGCCGGTCTCTACCTGCTGGCCGCTCTGGTCCTGAAGCCCGAGCCCATGCTGCCCTTGCAGACGGAGGGAGAACAGGAGTTCTACAACAGCTACGCGCACTCGCGCACCGCTGGGTTGAATCGCCTGCGCCGCACGTTCGATCAACTCGACCGTCGCATCCGCCGCATGGAGAACATGGTGACCAACCGCGAGTACGATTGGGAACGACGGCTCCGGACCGGAGAACGGGAGTAGCAAACATGATCGACGCCTACTCGTGGCGCACCAGCAACGGCCGCAAGCTGCACATCGCTCTGGAGGAGCTGGAGCTCGAATACCGCCTCCACCCCATCGACATCCGCAAGGGCGACCAGTTCGAGCCGGAGTTCCTGAAGATCAGCCCCAACAACAAGATCCCGGCCATCGTCGACCAGGACGGCCCGGGCGGGAAGCCCTACCCGGTGTTCGAGTCGGGCGCCATTCTCATGTACCTGGCGGAAAAGACCGGCAAGCTCATGCCCAAGGACGTGGAGCGCCGCTACACGGTGATCCAATGGCTCATGTTCCAGATGGGCGGCATCGGCCCGATGCTGGGGCAGGCCAACCACTTCCGCGGCCAGGCACCCGACAACGAGTACGGCGTCCGGCGCTACACCAACGAGGCCGGACGCCTTTACGGCGTCATGGACAAGCGCTTGGCGGACCACGAGTACCTGGCCGGCGACTACTCCATCGCCGACATCGCCTGCTATCCCTGGCTCCAGGGCCACGAGAAGCAGGGCCAGAACCTGGACGCCTTCCCTCACGTCAAGCGCTGGTTCGAAGCCGTCACCGCCCGCCCGGGCGTACAGCGCGGCCTCCAGGTCATGGCCGACGTCCCCCTCACCCCCATGGACGACAAGGCGCGGGAGATCATGTACGGAGCGAAGCAGTATGAGAGGCGGTAAGCCCCGTGTTGGAGGCTGCCAGCCCATCGAGGAACGGGACCGATGACTGGCAAAGGCATTCCGCATGGTATAGTTGACCGCAGCGAGAGAGTCTCTCGATCAGTTTTGAACTGTCTCCGTTCATCACCGACTGGATCCCAGCACGGACTGGCTTCATGGCTTCAGTGGCCCGGAAGCTTGGTGACCCTCTCGTCGTTCGGCCCCATGACTTCTCCTCCAACGATTCAACGGAACTCGGGGAATCCCGATGCACCTACCGAATATTCGGAGGAGGGAGCACGATTGTTCTCCGGCCACCCGCGGTCGCCCCATGTGGCGTGCACCACGCGAGGAAGACCCCGGGTCAAGCCCGGGGTGACATAACGCAGCCGAGGGCGAAAAAGACCAGCAAATTATGCCACTTATTTGCGGGACGCGACACTAGCCTCAATGTTGCAAAAAAACCTGGATTCCCGCTTTCGCGGGAATGACGATTCGTAAGATTCTACTCCGCCGCTTAACCCTCACCTACAGTGACACTCCCCAATAATCCCCCCTCCGCCCTTCCCAACCCCATCCCGGGTGCCCCCAGGCCTCTCCGTGCTTCCAGCTTCTGCAACATCGAGGCCAGGACCTGGACGACTTCCCCCAGGTCAAGCGCTGGTTCGAAGCCGTCACCGCCCGGCCCCCGACCGACAGGCATGGTAACCCAATGGGCAAGCCTACCGGCTCCCCGGTGTCTGCGCCGGGCGCGACGTGGCGCGTCTGAGCTGGGCGGCGACGGTCATGTAGTAGTTGCGTCCGGTGGCCGTAGGCAGTCGTCGCGCCAGAGCATCGAGGGCGTCCGCCTTGAGCCGCATGGCGTCGGAGTCGCCCGGGTTCAACGCGAGCAGGTGATCGCACAGTTGAGCCGTCCATTGCGGGTCGTTGTCCAGCGATGATCGGGCGGCTACCATCAGCGCGTACGCGCCGCCGGCCAGCTCCGCCACCCGTTCCGCTTCCTGTCGCGGGGAAAGCGGGAAGAGGCTGGACGGGTTGCCGTCGAACCAGCCCAGGTATCCGTTGAAGATGCTGCGCACCGCCCACTCCACGTTGCTGTAATACTCCCTCAGATAGTCGAGATCCTGGAATTCGGGAGGCAGCTTCACGGCTTCCACCAGTTGGTCCGGAGTCATGCCTTTGTTCATGCCCGCGATGGTCTGCTCGAAAATCGACGCGACGGCGTCCCGGTAGTTGGTGAGCGTTTCCGACGCCTTTTCGCGGCCGGCCACGGGCCGGGTATGGCCCGCCACCAGGTAGTGCGGGTCCTCGGCGATCATGCGGGTGAGGCTCGCGATCCACGCGCGCACGTCCCGGTAGCCCGTGCAGCGAATGGCGTAGAGGGCCGGCCAGGACTTGTAGAAGTTGTCGCCGGTGAACAGCACCTTGCGGTCCGGAAGCCAGACGTAGAGTTGATCGCGGGTCTCGCCGTCGGCGGCTGCCAGCTCCAGCCGCACGCCCGCGACATCGAGCGTTTTCCGCTCGCCGGAGAAGAAATGGGTCGGCCGCCGCCGGGCGGTTTCCAGGGATTGCAACAGGCACGGTCACCATCCTCCTCTTCGATTTTGCCGGGACTGCGTCTCCTTGGCCGTCACCGGCGGACCACCCGGAACCGCGCCATGAAGCGGCTGTCGAGGTAGTCCTTGAAGCGCCAGCACCAGCGGGCGTGGACGGCCCATCCCTTGTAGTCCATGAGCGCCTTGCCGTCGCCGGTGTTGAGAAGCCGCAGGAAATCGTGCTGCGGCTCGTAGGGGGACAAGGGCTCGCCCCGCGCCAGCGCGCCGATGTTGTGCCACAGGGCCGGGCCCTGGCGCACGGCGTAGACGCCGGCCTTGGGGACGGCGACATCCGCCATGGTGCCGCTGTCCCCCACCGCGAAGACATTCTCCGAGCCGGTGGACTGGAGGGTCTCGCGGGTCAGGAGGAAACCCTTGGGATCCTTCGGCAAGGCGGTGTTCTCCAGCACGGGAGGCGGCGCGGCGCCCGCGGCCAGGATCACGAGGTCCGCGGGGATGCGGCGGCCGTCGGCGCACACTGTTTCACGGGCTTCGACACGGGTGACTCGGGTGCCCGTGATGACTTCCACGCCGCGCGCCTCCAGCAGCGCCTCCGCCCGGGGCAGTGCCCGTGGCGACAGGCCGCCGCCGATGCGTTCTCCCGCGTCGACGATCGTGATGGCGTGGCCCACCTCGCCCAGCACGCGGCGCAGGTAGGCCGGCAGGCAGAAGCTGATCTCGATGCCGCCGACGCCGCCGCCGATGACCAGTACGCGCAGCTCTTCGCGATCCTGCCGCGCCAGTTCCTGGAGCCGTTCGTACAGGCGGATGAGGAACGTCTGCATGGGCTTGATGGGGACCCACGCCCCGGGGGCGGCGTCCATGCCGGCACGGTTGGGCACGGAGCCGGCGCCGACGGAGAGGATGTCGAACGGCAGGGACTCGTGCTTCTCGAACTGGACGGTGCCGGCCTCCACGTCCACGCCCGCGGCCGGCTCCACCACCAACTCGGCCCGGGCCGCCTGGGCCAGGCTCCGCAGGTCGATCTCCAGGGTGCCGGGCGGGTACTGGCCCGACAGGGTGCCGGGCAGCATGCCGGAATAGGTGGCCTCAGCAAAGCTCGAGACGCACACCAACCGGGCGCCCGCGATGGGCTCCCGGCGCCACATGTCGAGGACGTGGGCGTTGGTGTGGCCGACGCCGAGGAGGACGATCCTGGTGTCCTGCCCGGGCACTAGTGTGGTGTCCGGTTAATTCGCAGCATGATCTGCGGGTCTTTTCTGCATTGAGTTTGATTTTTTGGCTTATTTATCACGATACTTTGAACCCATCGCTTGGGAATTATAGCCAATAGTCACAATCAACGCCGGGTCAACTTGGCGTCGGGGTACTGCTCTTGCCACTGCTCGACTAAGCGCCTCGCCATATTCAAGGAATTGCTGACAGCATCGTCTGGCATAAGATCATCATCTTGTGCGGCAAGCAGCCGCGCTGCAATGTCTAGGATGATCTCGATCATTCATGTTCAGCACTCCTCGGTCTTGACGCGGTAGGGCCGGAAGAACGCGCGGCGCATCGTCTCCGGGTCCGCTCCGGGCATGTCGTGCTCGGCGTCCAGTTCAGCCTTGCTCGGCTGGTACTCGCTGGATGGCATGGTGATGGTGCGGGGCTCCGGCAACGGCTCTTTCTCGTGCTTCGACAGTTCTTGCGTGGATAGCTCATCATGAGGTACTGCGTCCCGGAGTGAGCTGTCTGGAGCCGCGCAACCTGCCAGAATAAGTATCAAGAGGAACGTCGCGACGAAACGCATGAGTGCACATCCTTCGAGTTACGCGGCGTAGGCGTATGGCAGTACGGGCCGCTCGCCGTTCAGAATCTCGTCCAGCGTCAAAATCTGGAGCTTGGGGAACGTTGGCGACAGTTCCAGTTGGACAACCTCGGACGTGTTCACGAATTCACGCATCGGGCGGGTTGCCGGTTGGCGTGTCACGAATACCCCACCAACGTCCTTCTTGTCGTTCAGCGTTCCGCGCAGGTCTCGGATGTCCCTGACGGTTACGTGTCCGCTCTTGACGGACACATTTCTTGGACTGGTGCTTGTTCTTCTCTTTCCCGCCGACGTAGGTTTCATCGACTTCGCGACCGGGCTCGCGTAACCGAGTTTCGGCCGCCAGTTAATCGACCCGTGGAGCTTCAACAGTCGGAGAATCGAACGTGTTTCCAGTGCGCCGGAACTGGCGCCGATGTCCAGTGAGGACAGGCAGAAGAACCCGTATCCCCAATGCGGATTCCATCTGCCGGTGTGCATCAGCGCCTCGTCGAGGAAGTCGTCGTAGTTGAAAGTGACGCAGCAGCAGCCATTGGCGTCGCAGTAGTTCGCGAACCGTTTCAGTTCCTCGCGATGGACGTCCCCCTTCCGGGCTTCATGGAGCCGGTCGAGGAACGCTCTCTTCAGTTCCGAAAGGAGGAAGCCGTATTCGTTCGCCGCGTTGCCCGCACTCCCACCTTGAAGCGATATTTGTAGGTAGTTTTTGCGGCCATGACGCGCGTCCTCACTAGCGAGTACTATACTTAAGGCAACTCTATCTGGTCAACGCCGCTCTAGCCGAAAAGTCCGCCCCTGATCGTCCTGCTGGAGTGAGGTGGTCCTGTAGCGGCGAGTCAGTATCTGGCGAACCGATCGAGGTAGCCGGCCAACAAGGCTGGATGAAGCGTTTTGAGATCACGGCGCAGCGCAATGCGGTGTGCGTCGCTTGCACTGTCGGTCAATAGACCGCGGACCACGTCGAAGGCTCGCTGCGGTCCGTGCTTTTCGCCACAGGGCGCGAGTCCGGCGGCCAGCGAGGGCTCCTGGAGCAGCATCCAGGCCGGGAACCATTCGGGCGACAGCTCCGGCTCCACGTCCTGATCCTGCGCGGCGCCCCATGCCGCGGCAACATCCGCGTCAGGGAAGCCGGGGGCGTCCACCAGCCCCCGGAAAGCCGCGGGGGCTCGCCAGCAGAGTTCGAACCAGTGTCCGATGGCCCGCGTACGGTCGCCCAACCGGTATTCCGCTTCCGCCAGCCGCGTGAGCAATACCGGCGTCGTTTCGTGCTCCGGCACGCCCAGCACCGAGCGTTTCAGGTTCTCCCAGTCCTGGCCTTGCTGGTAGGCCCAACTCGCGTGGCGTTCGGGATGGACGGGATCGAAGGGCCGCGGGCCGAGCGCCCCGCCGATGCAGCGCCACACCGGCGCCAGGAAATCCCGGCCGTCGCCGGTCCCGAGCAAGCGTATCGCGGCCGGGCGCCATTCCCGCTCCAGGGCGTGAAGCCATTCGATTCCCTCGTCGGGTCCCTCGGGCGCGGGCGCCTCCAGGACCGCAATGAGTGTCCCGGCGTCGCTTGCCCTCTCATGGCCAGGAGCAAGGTTCAGGAGCCGTTCAAGGGCGATGCCGGCTCCGGGGGCATTGTGCGCCAGGACGGCTTCACGCAACACGTTCAGCGCGATCGTGCGGGGACTGTCCTGGAACAGGTCGAGTTGGCGCATCCCACGGCCTCCGGCAGGGAAAGGGATCAGGTCGCCGTCCCGGCCGGGGCTTCGTCCCCGCCGTCCACCTGGTATTCCTTGAGGATGTCGGCGGCAATGCTGTCGGATATGCGGACGGCGGACTCGCGCACCGATTACCGCGCCAGGTGCGCGTACCGCGCGGTGGTCTCCACCTTCGTATGACCGAGGAGCCGCTGGGGCGACCGCGGGTCGCCCCTACGGGTCATCGCGCCTTGCCGACGACGAAAAATCCTCCGCATATTATGCTGCGAATTAACCAGACACCACACGTTCTTCAGAGGATTGCGCGGACGGACGGGCGCGCCGTCATGCGCTGGTACCACGCATCGAGCAACGGCAGGCTCGGGTCCGGCAGAATGCCCCACTGGACGTGGCGCATGACTCGCGGGAAATGCGCCGCGTCGAGCAGCGAGAAGTCGCCGGCCATGTAGTCGCGGCCTTCGAGCTCCTTCTCCAGCGGCTGCAGCTCTTCGATGAAACGGGCCTTGGCCGCGGCCAGCGCATCGGCATCGCGCTCGCCCTCGGGTTTCATCATCTCGGCGCGGATGGCCTGATGGCTTTCGTTCGTATGCACGATGCCGTAGTCGACGAGAATGCGTATCCGCGCACGCGTGGAGGGGTCGGCGGGCAGCAGCGCCGGGTCCGGGTATTTCTCCTCCAGGTACTCGTTGATGATGCAGGATTCGTAGAGCACGGTGTCGCCGTCCAGCAGTACCGGCACCTTGCCGTAAGGGTTCATGGCAAGGTACTCGGGCGCCTTCTGCTCGCGCTTGCGCAGGTCCACGGGCACCGTCTCGTAAGCAAGGCCCTTCTCCGCCAGCACCACCTTGACCCGCTGGCAGTTGGGAGAGGTCGAAAAATCGTACAGCTTGATGGCATCGCTCATTGCAGGCTCCTCTCGGTCCAAGGGAAATCCGAACACTACTACCGGTCAAAACGGCTTCCCGAGCGTAGTGCAGTGAAATCGAAGAACGCCGTCAGAATCTACCAAGACCTCCGAACATCCTGGCAGTGTCTCCCGTGCGGGCCGCGGCCTACGGCTGGTGGCCGCGCACCACCCGGTCCAGCTCGTCCTTCCACTTGGCGGACACGGTCTGGTGGGTGTCCTTGTCGATCTCGCTCACCGCCGGGAAGTCGTCCTTCCACTCGAAGGGGCGGGTGGCGTCGATGATGGCGCGGGAGTTGAGACCCTTCTTGTCGCGCGGGATGATGGGGTCCAGCGGCCCGCTCCAGGTGCGGCGGATGATGTCGATGGACTCCTCGGGGTTGGAGCGGGTGCACATGGCCCACACCACCTCGTTCAGGTTGGTGATGTCCACGTCGTCGTCCACCACCACCACGTAGCGCCCGAGATAGGCGCCGGCGTGGCACTGGGCGGCCATCATGGCGGCCTGCTTGGCGTGGCCCGGGTAGCGCTGGCGGATGGCGATGACGATCATGAAGCGCTGGGCCGGCGGCGGCACGTACACGCCCACCACGTCGGGAACGCCGCCCTTCTCGACCCCGTTCCAGATCATGGCCGAGCGCAGCATGGAGCGGTACATGCCGTGGATGGTGGGACGGAACGGCGGCGCACCGGTGAGGATGGGATTGTCCCGATGGTACATGGCCTTCAACTGCACCACCGGCTCGGCGCGGCGCGCGCTGGCGTAGTAGCCGGTCCACTCGCCGAAGGGCCCCTCGGGGCGGGTCTCGCCGGGGATGATCTCCCCTTCCACCACGATCTCGGCGGCGGCGGGCACGCGCAGCCCGGTGAGAGGCGCCTCGATGACGCTCAGGGGCTGGCCCACCAGGCCGCCGGCCCAGGCGTACTCGCTGAGCCCCGGCGGCACCGCCTGGGTGGCGGCCATGAAGATCAGCGGGTGCTGGCCGAAGGCCATGGCTACCTGCATGGGCTTGCCGGCACGGAGCGTCTTCTCCATGTGCATGCGCCCGTGCTTGCCCGGCGAGATGTAGAGCGCCAGCTTGTCGCGCTCGTGCACCATGACGCGGTAGCAGCCCACGTTCTCCTCGCCCGTCTCCGGGTCCCGCGTGACCACCAGGTGCGCGGTGCCCAGGTAGCGGCCGCCGTCGCCGGAGTGCCAGCGCGGCACCGGGATGTCGAGGATGTTGATGTCGTCGCCCGTGAGGCGGTTCTCCATCACCGGTCCCGTCCCCAGGACGCGCGGCTCCACCGGCACCAGGCCGGTCAGGCGCGTGCGCAGCCGGTCGACGACCTCGAGGGTGCTCAGGTCGGGCGGCAGGTTCAGGGCCAGCGCCGTGCGCTCCATGGTCTCCATCATGTTGGCCAGGACGCGGCCCTTGCCTTCGTGGCCGACGACGTCCTCGAACAGCAGGGCCGGCGGGGTCGGCGTGCGCTCGCAGATGATCTCGTTGAGCGCGCCCACCTCCAGGTCCCAGTGGGCGCCGGAGATGCGCTCCAACTGGCCCGATTCCTCCACCTGCGCGAGCCATACGCGAAGGTCGTCGAACGGGGTCATCTCGGCATCCTGCATCCGTTGCGGTCTGGCCATGGGTCACCTCTCGTCGATTATACGCCTACACACCTACGGAACGTGATTCCCGCGGAAGCGGGAATACAGGCGGGGTGAGAGGGAAACAGGTCCGTTTTGCCCCTCTCCACCCCTGGATTCCCGCTTGCGCGGGAATGACGTTTCACGTACACGCGGCTTAACCTTACCTCCGGAGACCGTCGTCCGGCCCCGACGTCATTCCTGCTCCGTCAGCTCCCAGGTGTCGGGGGCGAACAGCTCCTCGGGCGAGAGGTTGCGCTCGCAGATGCCCTGGAACTCGCAGTACTCGATGAACGTGTTGATGGCGTGGCGGTTGGCGTCGAGCCCGAAGGGACACGGGTCGCCGCCGAACACCGCGCGTTCCTCGTCCAGCGCGTGCTGGCGCCAGGCCACCACCATGCTCGGGAGGTTCGCGTACCACTGCCGCGCCTGCCGCTTCGCCCGGCTGAACAGCTCGAAGAGCGCCGGCGCCACCTCGGGGTTTTGCTCCAGCACCGATTTCTTGACCGCGAGCACGTGCATGATGGGGAAGAGGCGGGTCTTGGCGAAGTACCGCGCCTCGACGTCCCGGTAGTCCTCGAACAGCCGCTTCAAGGCCGGATCGGCCAGCAGCGGCGGGAGCTGCGTTTCCGTGACCCCGAGCATGTCCAGCCGTCCGTCGCGCAGTGCGCGCATGGCCCGCTCGGCGGCATTCCCTTCCCCTTGCAACACGTCGATGACGGCGCCGCCCGGAAGCTTCACCGAGGTGTCGGTGACGCCGTCGTCCCAGTGGTGCAGCGAGGCCGCGTGCCATTGGGAGTTCTTCGGCGTGATGCCGTACTCGTCCGTCAGCATGCCGCGAATCCACACCGCGGCGGTCTGCACCCAGCGCAGGAAGCCCAGGCGCTTGCCCAGGAGGTCCTGGGGCGCATCGATGCCCGCGTCGCGCCGCACCACGATGAAGCCGTGCCGGAACATGCGCGACGGGAACACCGGAATGCCGATGAAGTCGTTCTGGTTGCGCGACGTGTAGTAGACCAGCTCCGCCAGAGACATCTCCGAGACGTCGAACTCGCCCCGGTACATGGCCGCGAACATGCCCTGCACGCTCACCTGCTCCACCGGCTCCAGCTCGATGCCCGGAGCGGTCAGGGCGCCGCGAAGAATGGCGTTGGTGCCGTCGTAGTTGCGGCACGCGAGACGGAGGTGGCAGGGATCGGACATGGTGGAGGAGCTCAGGTAGGCTTCACCCGGCGCTGCGCCAGCTTGGCGCCGGTCTGGAGGTAGTCGCTCTTCACCGCGAGCTGCGCTTCCTCCTCCCATTCGTCGTCCCACTGGCCCAGGGAATAGCCGTACCACGGCGCCTGGGGCTTGAGCGGCGGCAGCTCCAACCGGTTCCACAGCTCCAGGGCGTGCTCCATGAACTCGCGCTTGGGCAGGGAGATGGGCGGGAACGGCTCCTTGAGGATGGCGTTGATGAGCATGCCGGAGTCGGTGGCCGGGGCGTAGAACAGCTCCTTCGCCGTGATCAGGTGACCCTCGTCCTCGAACGGCGGCGAGTGGCCCTTGACCCGCCCCGGCAGGATCAGCACGTCCTCGTGGGGCTTGGAGCGGTAGCAGATGGCCCACCACACGGCGTCGAGGTTGTGCGGGTCGATGTCGTCGTCCACCGCGATGGCGATCTTGCCGACGCCGTGTTGGTAGTTGGCGATGCTGTTCAAGGCGCGCCACACGTCCCCTTCGGCGGGCTTGCGCATCTGCACGATGACGAGCTTGCGCAGGTTGGTGAGGGGCTCGTGCATGGCCACCTGGGTGACGCTCTTGATGCCCACGGTGTCCCGCAGGTAGCGGCGCAAGAGCGGCTCGTAGCCCACCTTCTTGATGACGCTCGACTCGCTCGGCGTCACCTGGCTGATGAACGAGCACAGCACGGGCTTGCGCTTCATGGTGATGGCGGTCACTTCCATGAACGGCGATACCGTGCGCGGGTGCAGGTAGCCGTGGGACTCGCCGAAGGGTCCCTCGGGCTCCACGAAATCGGTGTTGATGAGCCCTTCGATGACGATCTCGGCGTTGGCCGGCACCTCGATGTTCACCGTCTTGCAGCGCACCAGTTGTATGGGCTCCCCGGCCAGCCCGCCGGCGATGCCCATCTCGTCCACGCCCGGCGGCACCTTCTGCACGGTGCCGTAGGAGACCACCGGCGGCGCGCCCACCACCAGCGCGGCGTGCAGCGGTTCGCCGCGCTCCCGGCACTTGTCCCAGTGCGGGAAGATGTGCTGGTGCATGCCGGCGTACATGCCCACGCGCCTCTGGCTCTTGATCTGTCCGCGGTAGTTGCCCTGGTTGCGGATGCCCGTCTCCGGGTCCCTGGTGAACCAGTGGGAGCAGGTGGTGTACGGGGCGTTGTCGAACCCCGGCGTGGAGATGGGCACCGGGAGCTGCAGCAGCCCGCCGCCCTCGATGTCGAGGTCGGCGCCCTGGAGCACGACGTCGTGCACCGGCCCGGAGTCGACGATGGCCGGTTCGATGGGATTCGCCAGCGCGTGTGCCCAGAGGTCGGGGATCTCGTCCACCGGGCGCTGGAGCCCTACCGAGTAGACCTGCGGCGACGCCGCCAGCGCGGCCACCGCCACCGGCATGTCGTAGGTGCGCCCGTGGCTGTCCACCACGTTCTCGAACAGGAACGCCTTGCGCTCCGCCTCGGGGAGGCCGCCGCGAAACTGCCAGCGCACCAGCGGGTGCATCTCCGTATCCTTGTTGATGGGATGGCGGACGCGCACCAGCAGTCCGGCGGACTCCAGGTTGGACAGGTGCTCTTGAAGGTCGGGATAGGCCATGGTCGGGGTCGTGGTCTCCGTCGGAATCGCGCGGTCGCCCGTGTCCTCTGCCGGCTTCGTGCCGTCGCTCGGCTGCTCCGTCGGACTCGCGCGGTTCCTCGTATTGTCCGCCGGATTCGTCCTGCCGCTCGTGTTCTCCGTCGGATTCGCGCTGTCGCTATCGCCGGCGCGTCGGCGCCGCCACCTACGCGCCGTTGCCGCCGGGTCGCTGCTCTTCCCGGTAAAGCTCCAGTGCTTCCAGCACCGGCCGGTCGTTCATGGTGAAGAGCACCGCCTCTTCGTCGAAGGGATTCTCGTGGCGGTGCCACTGCCAGTTGGGGATCATGAAGGAGTCGCCCTTCTCCCACTCCAGGTAGCCCTCGCCCACGGCGGTGCGGCCGCGCCCGCGGAACACGTGGTACAGCGACGTGCTGGTGTGCCGGTGGGTGCCGGTGGTCCATCCCGGCTTGAGCATCTGAGCCTCGCACGACAGGGTCGCCATGGTGTAGCCGCCGGTCACCGGGTTGATATAGCGCACCAGATGACCGTCGAAGGGGTCGGCCTCGGCGTCGGCAATATTGTGGAGCGAGGCGTCGGTGTCCTCCCAGCGGTAGCGGAACGGCAGGCCACGGCCGGGAGACTCCGCCTGGGCCGGCGGGCGGGCGAAGCCGAAGCGCATGCGTGCGTCGCCGTCGGCGCGGGTCACGCCCTGGGTGTCGTTGTCGTAGTTCTCGAAGAAGAGCACGTTGAGGGCGTTGATGAGGGGGCCGTCGAGGCCGTCGAGCCACACGATGGGCTCGTCCGACACGTTGTGGTGCTCGTGCCAGGTCCAGTTGGGGGTCAGGATCAGGTCCCCCTCGTGCATGGGGAAGCGCTCGCCCTCCACCAGCGTGAACGCGCCGCTTCCCTTCACCACGAAGCGGATGGCCGCCATGTTGTGGCGGTGCGGGCGCGCGATCTCGCCGGGGTTCACCACCGAGAACGTGAACAGCAGCGTGCGCGAGGTGGCACGGGTGGGGTTCTGCGGGTTCACCAGGCGGATGGCCCGGCGCTCCGCCAGCTCCAGCCCCACGGACTCCTTCGCGTCCATCAGGCACGGATAGACCTCGCGCCACTTCCACAGGTATGGCGCCTCGTCCTTGTGCTCCGGCGTGCGCGTGTTCCAGAAGCCCGAGAGGTCGTGCTCGGCCAGCGACTCGTTGAGGTCCTTGAGCTCCATCTTCATCGCATGTGCCTCCAGGATCTTGCCGTTCGTCCTGGGCTAGTCGAGTGAATTCACCGTTCTTCCTGAGCGTAGTCGAGTGAACTCAGTGTTCGTCCTGAGAACTCACCGTTCTTCCTGAGCGTAGCGAGGGCTGCCGAGCGAAGTCGAAGGACGCCGTCTCCGGGTGCAAACTCCGCTTACGACAGGCGGGCCATGGCCGCGGCCATGCCCCCGAAGTACGCCCGGTGAATGTCCATGGACTCCCTGGCGGTGTCCAGCACGCCCTGCTCGGCGCCCTCGGGCACCAACCGCTCGAAGATGTCCAGGAACATCTCCGAGTGCTTCTCGTCGGCGGCCCGATGGGCGGTGAAGTTGGGCATCTGCTCGTCGGAGAATTGGAGGTCGCGGCTCCAGCGCTCGTACAGCCGGCCGCAGTTGCCGCCGCCCAGGTCCCCCAGCAGGCGGTCGTCATTGGTCCACTCCGCGATGGTGGAGGCGGCCAGGGCTTCCTGCCACGGCTTGGTGCGGGCGATCCACCACCACCCGTAGATGGCGGCCCGGGTGGTGGGAAGCGGCTCGGCGTCCAGCACCTCCTGCTCGCTCAGGCCCACTTCCCTGCCCTGCCGGAAGATCAGGTCCAGATGTCCCCGATCGGAGTAATCGTCCTCCACCAGCTCCTCGTACTCGTGGGACATGATGCGCTGCTTCACCAGGTGCACGGGACAGTTGGCGGCGATCTGGGGCCAGTAGTGCCGCCGCTGGCGCACGTAGATGCCGAGCTGCGACAGGTAGAGCCGCGCGCGCTCCATGGTAACGGGGGTTTCATAGAACTGGCCCAGTTCGGGGGAGCGGAAATAATCCCTGACGATCTCGCCAAGCTCGTTGCGCCATTCCTTCGCGTCCATGGCTTTCCTCCTTGCGCGGGCACAGGCGGCTCTGGAACCCGCCCTGCATCTTGTCCTCGTGTCGCGGGCGGGGAGACCCGACCCTTCGTCATCCTCGTGTCGTAGATAGCGTCGAAACCCGTCCTTGCTAGTCGCGCGCCGTTGCCAGCGCGTTCTTGAGCCGCGCGGCCTGCTCGCTGTTCAGGTCCTTGGTGGGCCAGCGCGGGAAGTCCACCACCGGGAGGTCCCGGAGTTTGAGCGACTCGCGCAGCACCGAGCGGCCCGCCGCCCGCTGCAGGTCGCCGATGACCGCGGTGAACTCGATCACCCGCCGCTGCAGCTCCACCGCCTCCTCCAGCCGGCCCGTGGTGGTGGCGTTCCACAGGTTCACGAGCAGCTCGGGGATGGCCACGGTCAACGGATGAATCGAACCCGCCAAGCCCCACAGGGCGCCGGGCATGATCAGCGTGGCGGAGCCGGAGAAGACCGCGCAGGTGGCGGGCAGCGCGCGCACGAAGGCGAGCTGCTGCTCCAGCGGGATGAACGACATCTTGATGCCGCAGGCCTCGGGCACCTCCTCGCACAGCCGCCTGGTCCAGGGCGCGGTCATGCGATAGCCGCTGTTCACCGCGTTGTTGTAGATGAACATGGGGTACTGGATGGCCTCGTAGACCTTGGCGTAGTGCGCCAGCACCTCGTCGTCGAGATGGTCGAAGTAGTACGGCGGCACCACGCCCACCACGTCCGCGCCCTTGTCCCTGGCGTCCTTGGCGAGGTCGATGGTGGTGGGTGTGTCCGCCGTACCCGCGTGGATCACCACCGGGATGCGCCCGGCCACGCGGTCGATGACGAGCTTGGCCGTGCGCTTGCGCTCGTCCGGCGTGAGCGCTGGCCCTTGCCCGAAAGTGCCGAGCACGAACAGGCCGTGCACGCCCGCCTCCACGTAGAAGTCCGTCAGCGCCAGCACCGCGTTCTCGTCCACCGCGCCCGTGTCGGTGAACGGCGTCGGCAGCGGGATGTACATTCCTTTCAAACGCTCCATGGTTCCACTCCTTCCAGCGTGGCTCGACTCTACTTGCCCTCTACCACGGCCAGGACGCGCGCCTTCTCGTCCGCCGGCATCCCCAGAAACTCCTGAACGTAGTTCTGCAGGTCCGCGCCTCTCACGGGATCGATCTCGACCCGCCGCTTCTTGGCCTCCGCGAGAAACTCGGGGTCGGCCATGGTGGCGTCGAAGGCATTGCGAAGCTGCGCCACGCGTTCCTTGGGCACCTTCGGACCCACCAGGAAAGCGCGCGCGAACTGGTACGGCACGGTCGTGGTCAGACGGATCAGGCGCCGCTGCGCGTCGGTCTTGGCAAGCTGAGGCATGGTGGGGACGCCGCCGAGTTCATCGATGGGTTTCGGACTCACCTGCATCAGCACCTTGTACTCGCCATTGCGGAGCTGTTCGCTGTTGGTGGACTTGAGGGACGCCCAGCCGTTGAACACGCCGTCCAACTCTCCGCTCTCCATGGCCAGCCGGATGCGCGAGGTACCCGCGTATCCCGTCACCAGCCGGACCTTGCCCCCGAGCACGTCCCGCAGCAACTGGGCCGCCACGTCGGTGGGAGACCCCGTACTGATACCCCCCAGCGAGATCTCCTTGGCGCTGGGGCCGAAAACGTCGTCCACGCTCTTGAAGCCCGACTGCCGGGTCACCACCAGCACCGAGGACTGGACGTGCGTGGCGCCGATGTACTGGAAACGCCGGGCGTCGTACTTGACCTGGGCAATGCCCGTCAACTGCTTGATGACGGACGAACCGCCCACGTGCAGCACCTCCGTGCCGTCCTGCCGCGACGAGTGGTAGACGTAGTTGGCGGAAAGGAGTCCGCCGGCACCCGGCCGGTTCTCCACGATCATCCGCGGCGTCCCGGGGAGGTGTTTGTGGAGGTAGCGCGCGACATAGCGCGCGTAGGTGTCGTACCCCCCGCCGGGAGAGTATGCGACGATGATCCGAACCGTCTTCCCTTCATAGGAGTCCGCGGCACCGGCAACGTTCCACGCTCCAAGTGCGACAACAAAAGCTGCAAGAATCGATGTGAGCGCGAAACGCCTGTTCGTCATCAAGTCCCCCCTCTGTTCTGGATATCGCCGGCAACGGGGCAAAGCCTCGACGACTCGGCAACTCGGTGTTTTAGACGGGTAATAGGCCCAACGGCCGTGGCTGTCAACAGGACGGACAACCGCGTCTTCCTCATGACGCGGCCGGTTCATGCGGGACGGGCGGACCGGAGGGGTGCCTGGGGAATCACGACGAGCCCCGCCCAACGCGAGCCGAGCGCTTCCTCCGCATGACCCGAGGCGCCAAGCTTCCGAAGCCGGCGGAACCACGGATAGCCCTCCGTGGGTCGTCGTCATCGTGCGCGACTGCCTGCCCTTTCCTGAGACAGGTTGAAGCTCACGATGATCCGATCGGCGTCCTTCCCCTTGGCCCTGGATCGATTCGGATTCACGCTGTGGTACAACCAACTGGGGAAGATGAGCATTCTTCCGGCCACCGGCTTGTACCGGACCTTCGTCCAGCAGATTCGGGGGCGCTTGGTGTCGGGGATGAATTCGGCGGAAGTCATCAGGTTCTGGGTACGCGGATCGATGAACTCGATTCGACCCGCATTGCTGGGCGCCTGGACGTAGTAGACGCCGCTCCAGAGGCAGCCGGGATGGATGTGGGCCCGGTTCGAGCTGCCCGGTGGATTGATGATCGACCACATGGTGCCGATTCTCAGGCGATAGGACCTGTGATATCCGAGCTGGCGGCACATCATGGCCGCGACGGCATCGACGTGTTGAACCAGTCCCGCGAACGCGGCGTCCTTGTGCAGCCTGACGTGGCTGTGCCAACTCCCAAGCTCCGGGAAGTTCGACTTGCGCACGCCTATTCTGTCGCGTTCTCGTTCGGCGTAGATCGCCTCGAGCAGGTGGCCGTTCAACCTCTCGCTGTCCGGAACATCCAGAGAAAAAACGAGCGTCGGGAAATGCTGCGCCACCTTGAGGGCGTCTTCGGACACACGAGCCGCCAAGGGGATGTCCGGGGCTGACCGGTTCGGAGTTTCGTGCGTCACTTCTCTCCCCCTCGTCCTGTCGCGGGACCTGGTGTGGTGTCTGGCGTGGCGGTTCGCGGCCGGGCAGGGTCAGATCACCCGAAACCGTAATGACCGCTTCACCACTTCAGCCGATATGCCACCCCGATTCGCCAACTGCTCGCACCGGGCTCGTGTCTCGCATTCCAGGTGCGCGCCACCTGGATCGCACCCCGCCCCCGACCGATCGGAGCCTCGTGAGTAAGCGCGAGCTCAAGCGCTCGACCGTCGGGCGCCAACGGCAGCTTCGCCCTGTCGTAAGCGGGAACTCCGTCCTTCAGCCCCGCAAGATAAGTGAACGTTGCGTCGCCCGTTTCGGCTCGAAGAGGCTGCGACAACGCGATCCGCGACCATGTGCCGCGACCGCGGTCTCCCCGCTCGACACCGAAGTCCCACGCGGACAACACGTGAGCGTCGATGGAGAGCATTGCACCAGGTTCGTGGAAGACTTGTCCCAAGGCGAGTGTCGCCGAGGTCCTCAAGGTCCACGCATCAGTCAGTGCGAACCTGGCGTTTCGTCCCACCCACGCCGTCACCGACCGGACTCTATCGCCGAAGGCGCCGGAAACGCCGCCCCCCTGCCAGGACGCTGTATCCCCAAGAATACCCCATCCAAGTCCGTCCGACGGCGCCCGCTCCACGCCGAACCTGTATGCGCCCAACAGCAGGCGTACGCCGCGATCATCCGCCGGCCCCGCGATCGTTCCCGGAGAGAACCCGAGATGCAGTTGCCCACCGCCCTCATCGTCCGGCCCGAAAAAGACGGGAATCGCCGAGACCGTATTGTCCAACGGCCGGATGTAGGCCACCGGCGATGACCAGAACGGTGCTCCCAGGCTATCGAGGAACGCCACCTCCACGCCCTGGGAAGCCAGTCGCCGGCCAAGGTTGCCCATCGCGTACGGCACCCGTGCCGCGGATCGCATGGCGGCGGCACTCGCCGTCGGGGTACCCGTCGTCATGCTCCCCACGGGCTGCAACGCCGCCTCGATATCGAGGAGCCCAGCTCCGTAGATCTCGAGCTGAGCATACCGCCCTGTATTGTCGGCCGTATCGACAACCCGCTTCACGATTGCGCTGTTGCCGAGCTGTCCCCGGAAATGCTCCATAAGCAGCGCAATCGCGCCGCTTACGACCGGCGCCGCGAATGACGTTCCCTCGATTTCGTGAAAGACGTGTCCCCTGCCGGCATTGCCGGCCGAGTTCACCGTCCCCGGCGCCGCCAGGCAGAAATGTCGTCCCCAGCGCTCTTCGTCCCAATCCGAGGGAAGCGCCCCACAGAAATTGGTGTAGGCCGCATGGCTGCCGTCGTGCTCCACCGCCATCACGGACAACTGATGCCCCCGCACGTGCGGCTCGTGGTAGGGCAGGTTTGCCCCCAGACCCGGGAACTCCTCCTTCTCGTTTCCTGCCGCGTATACCACGACGGTACGATCATCGGGGTGCGTCTCCGTTTGCATGAAGGCGCGCCACGTTCTGGGCAGGATCCGGCGCAGGTGGTCACCCCACCATGCCGTCTCGTCATTCAAGGCTCTCTGGATTCCGGCTGGATCGAACACGCCGATCCCAAAACTACGGTTGATGATGTCGTAAAGCGCGTAGTCGTCCAGGACGGCTTTCGCCATCGCGGCATCCGCCTCCGCCCGCTCCGAAGAGGACATCTTCGAAATGACGTCCAGGACGGCGCGAGACACGTCCTGTCCCGCCTGCCCTTCAGGCGTGAACCTTCTTGCGACGGGAACGATCGTGGCGCCCGGAGCAATGCCGAAGTCCCGGCCTGCCGCAACCGACGCGACGGCGGTGCCATGACGGTCTTCGCCCGCGGCATGGGGAATTTCCGACCACCGGGCGCGGCTGCCTTCCTCATGGTGTTCGTTCCTTACGAACCACCGCTCTCCTTTCCCGGGCCAACCGTTGGCGTTCACGGCTGCCTGTACCGTCTGTATTTCGAGGAAATCGTGTTCGGAATCGTACGAAAACACCTTGCAGCCGAGCGCCGAGCGCTCTGTCTCGCCGGCGCGCTCGCACCGCCTCGCATCCGAGGAATCGTCGCCTCCATCCGGTAAGGGATACGCGAGCACGGCACCGTCGAATGAGATCCGTCCCGCGAATTCGGGGAGTGTGTAATTCACGATATCGTCCTCGATGGCGATCCGCACACCCGTTCCCGTCAGTCCCTTCGCATAGGCGTGATGCACGCCGACCATCTCCAGCACCTGAGGCTGAAAGATGCTGAACCGCTTGGTCGTGAGGAAATCGTCGGCCGAGCAGGTGCGCGTCACGCAATCTCTTATGGCGTCTCTTATCGCAAGTGGCGCCGACTCGGCCTCCAGATCGTTGCTCAACTGCTCCACCACTATCGTGGCGTGCTTGAGGACGGCCCTCGCCTCTTCCAGTTCAGTGAGCCTGCGCTCATATTCGCCTCTCAGGACAAGCTGATCCCTGAAGGCGTCATAGACATCGGACCAGCCAGGGCCGGATCCATCGTCGTCTTCCGTGGGCGAGCTTCTGAGAAAGGACACGATGATCGCCCTGAGAGCCTCCTCCCCGGTCGTTAGCGCCTCTCTCGCGTCTGCCAGCGCTTGATCGGACTCTTCAACCACGGCCTCGGCCTGCTGACGTGCCTGTTTCTTCTCGATTAGAGTAGCCCCGTCGGCGCGCCTGTTGTCCTCGTCACCCTCATCGCCCTCGTCCCCCTCATCGCCCTCGTCATTCTCGTCCCCCTCATCGTTCTCGTCCCCTTCGTCCCCCTCGTCGTTCTCGTCGCCTTCGTCCCCCTCGTCGCCGTTGTTCTCGTCGCCTTCGTCCCCCTCATCATTCTCGTCACCCTCGTCCCCCTCGTCGTTCTCGTCACCTTCATCACCCTCGTCGTTCTCGTCACCCTCGTCCCCCTCATCATTCTCGTCACCCTCATCGCCCTCGTCGCCGTCGTTATCCTCGTCACCCTCATCGCCTTCGTCGTTCTCGTCACCTTCATCGCCCTCGTCGCCGTCGTCGTCCTCATCCCCCTCGTCGCCCTCATCGCCCTCGTCATTCTCGTCACCCTCATCGTTCTCGTCACCTTCGTCCCCCTCGTCCCCCTCGTCGCCGTTGTCCTCGTCGCCTTCGTCCCCCGCAGCAATCGCGTCCCCCGCGTCCCCCTCGTCGTTCTCGTCACCTTCATCGCCTTCGTCGTTCTCGTCACCCTCATCGCCTTCGTCGTTCTCGTCACCCTCATCGCCCTCGTCGTTTTCGTCGCCCTCGTCCCCCTCATCACCTTCGTCGCCGTCGTCCTCATCCCCCACGTCACCCTCGTCATTCTCGTCACCTTCGTCGCCCTCGTCATTCTCATCGCCCTCGTTACCCTCGTCGCCTTCATTGCCCTCGTCGCCATCGTCGCCATCGTCCTCGTCGTCCTCGTCATCCTCGTCGTCATCACCCTCGTCGTCATCGTCATCGTCGTCATCATCATCGTCATCATCGTCGGCAGCGTAGGGACCACCATTTACACTGGCACGAGCCTCCGGAACGAGATGGAATGGGAGCTTCTCGCTCAGCATACCAGCCCTCATCACGAGACACAGCGAGATCAGGGTGCTGATCAGGGCTGACGCCATCCAGCGCAAGATGGGCGGTTCCCCCTCGATCGTCCTTTTTCTTGAAGTCATGGTTTCCCCTCCCGCAAGGGTTTCGCCTTTCAAGAAGAGTTACACGAAGAAATTGGAGTGCCGCATCGCCCGTTTGTGATAAAAGCCGAGTCCTTAAACGTGTGATATACGCGGGATGAGGAGTGTCATATGCACCATGGATGCCACCGAACCGCGCTTCTACCCCCCCGACCACACATCCATGACGCAGGGCAAGGAGGCACACCCGCTTTGCCCTACGCCGGTTGCCGGCCTGTTTGGCCTTTGAATGGGACTCCGTGTAGTGGTAGGGTGATCAGTACGAGCCCAAAGGCTCGACCGTGTTCAGGGACGAAAGAGACCGCTCGTGAACGACTTGCTCCACGTAGTGCCAAGGCGACGAATACTGGCGTTGGCGATGCTGGCGTTGGCGATGGTGTTCTTCGCCTACGACCTCGTCGTGGACGCGTTATTCGAGGGCGAGTTCGGCTCACCCCATTTTGTCATCGAAACCTTCGTTTTTGCAGCGGTTTCGTGGATCCTCGTCGTCAACCTGAGGGATCTCGTCGGCCTGCGCGCGCGTCTGGAGCAGGAGCAGAATCGAAACAGGATGCTCGCCGGGGAACTCGCCGCCGGCATCGAAGAGCAAATGGACGCTTGGCGGCTCACCCGTAGCGAAAAAGAAGTCGCGTGGCTCATCATCAAGGGTTTCCGCTTCGCGGAAATCGCGGATTTGCGCGGGGTCAAGGAAAACACGACCCGATTGCAGGCGAGCGCTCTCTATGCGAAAGCCGGAGTCAGCGGTCGGGCGGAATTCGTCGCCGAGATCGTCCATCAGTTGCTCATGCCCATCACCGAAGATGAACTGCGCGAGGGGACGGCGGGAATCGGCGCCTCTGCGACCGAAAGCGCATCCGGCGGCGCTGCTTTGGCCACGGATGACCCGCAAGAGGACGCGAGCACCGTACGGAGAGCGACGCGACACTAGGAGTCTGTCGGGTTTATCAATCCCCCGAGTCGTCATTCCCGCGCAAGCGGGAATCCAGGGGTGGGGGGTGTGGCGGCCTCATTGCCCGGCCCCACCCCGCCTGGATTCCCGCTTCCGCGGGAATGACTCATTGGGGTGTCGCGGGATTCCGTAACTGCCATATCAATGACGACTCGGGGAGTTGGCGCCTCGGAAGTCTTGACTTTCCTTGAAATGGACCCAATTCCCTTCCTCTCAGTCGATTCTTGATAAATCCGATAGGGCTCCTAGTGTCCTGGAGACTCCCGAGGGGATTGGGACAGACTGCTAACGCTGCGCCGTGACCTCGATCTCGATGAGCTTGCCCAAGGCGGAGTAGCCTTCCACGAAAGAACATTCAGTGCTTTCCGCCGGCACCTTCGTGGCCTGCTGAAACGCCTGCCTCGGAGCCGCCGGGTTCTCCTCTTGATGCAGGAAGAAGGACACCCGCACGACCTGCTCCCAGGAGGTCCCGGCGTGCTCCAGGGATCCGCCGATCAGACCGCAGATCTCGCTCACCTGCTGCGACAGGTTCCCGGTGGTACTGGTGACTCCCGAGAGAAAGACCCTGCCCTCCAGGTCGAGGTAGCGTAGCGGCACGATGGGCGGGTCGTATTCCACGAGCTTCTTGGCGGCGCCGGAGCGCATGGCGAGGAAATCCAGCGACACGCTCGCCCCGGAGTCGAGATGCGCCGGAGCGATGTAGCTGGAACTCGCCGAGCGCGCCTTCCCGCTCATGCGCCGGGAGCGGGCCTGGCTGCCGAGGTTGCGGCTCTCCCGGTCCCGCGCCCACAGGCGCGTCCGCACCGTGTCGTCCAGGGAGAACCCCAGTCTCCCGATCCCCTCCGCAATACGGTCGAGGATGCCGTCCACGCCCGCATCGCCGGCCGCGCCGGCGGCGCCCTCGCACGAAACCGCGACGCATTCGCGGCCGAGCCAATCAAAGGATTTCATGCGCATGAGTTGGATCCCTTGTCCTGTGAATCAACCGGGCAAGACGTGGACGTCTCATCGCAACACGCCGGAGCGTCGAAAAAGGCCAGCGTGCGCACCTCGATGCTCTCGCGCGCCGGCGCGTCCGGCGGCGCAGTGGGATCGTCGAACGAGGTGTGGGCCGTGAAGCGGGCACGCCCGTCCTTCTCCGAGTCGAACACCTTGAAGACGATGGCCTCGTTCCGGGCCATGGCGGGAAAATAGAACCAGCGGTGCTCCGGACTGTACTTGATCTGGTAGGTCTCGCCGATGCGCCCGGGGTAGCTGCGCTGAGACGCGATCAACTCCTCGGCGCGCAGGCTGCGGGCGTCGGCGATGGCCAGCGGATTGGTGCGCACCGGGTTCCGGGTGGGACGCCACACCTGGATGATGGCGAAACGCCCCTGGAGCAACCGCTCGGCCTCGTCCTCGGGCAGGAGGTCGCGCACGCGCTTGGGCGCCGACCACTCGGTGTAGTCGTTGTGCACGGAGCGGTTGGGCTCGCGCACCTTCCGTTCCGCGCGGATGCCGTCGTCCTGCGCCCGGAGCGTGTGGTCGAAGATGACCACCCGGGAAGCGCCGCTCTCGCGTTTCACCAGCGCATCGATCTCGGGATAGTACACGGAGCGGAGCTGCTCCTCGTCGTAGAAGTCCTCCACCCGGGTGTCGTGCCGGACCAGGACGAACCCTTCACGCTCCAGCGACAGCTCGTCCGCGACGATGCGCCCGTTGTGGATGGTGGTACGGTGCGGGTCGTGCTTCCCGGTACGCAGCACCGGCGTGCTATTGAGCACGGCGGTATGGGTGACGGGTTTCTCGCCGGTATCGATCGCATAGTTGAGAACGGCTTCCACCACATCGTGAGCCGTCTCCGCCGCATGGACTCCACTCATGGCGCACCTCCTGAGAATCGCTTCTACTCCGACCTGGATGGTACCAGCCCGAGGGTGGTTCAACAATCTCCAATCGGCGGGATGCGGTCTCAACCCGCGCGCTGCCGGATTGCGGGTGCATTGACATGCCGGCGCACCATTGGATAACGTGCCGGTAAGGATTCGGTGCCCGTTCGGGGAGGGCGACCGCGGGTCGCCCCTACGGCGGACGGGGCCGACAGTAGTGGCCCGTAACATGCAATTGTGTACCACGATGCACAGGACCCCCTGTCGCCGGCACGGCGCGGTGACCTGTGATGCACGGCGCGGTGACCTGTGCTTCTTGTCACCGGCACGGCGCGGTGACCCGTGATTCTTGTCGCCGACACGGCGCGGTGACCTGTGATTCCCGTCGCCGGCGCGGCGCGGTGACCTGTGATTCCTGTCGCCGGCACGGCGGCGGTGACCTGTGATTCTTGTCACCGGCACGGCGCGGTGACCCGTGATTCTTGTCACCGGCACGGCGCGGTGACCCGTGATTCTTGTCACCGGCACGGCGCGGTGACCCGTAGGGGCGACCCGCGGTCGCCCCGTACGGTCGCGACGAAATGGACAGGCACATCGGGGCACAATCGCGCGTCGCAGGCCGCCAGAACGCCCCGCCCATTCGGGTGCGTGGCACCAAGGAGCCGGCAAATGGCCCGTGAGTACAACGTCATTTCGGCCGACGGTCACATCGACCTCAACCCGGACATCTGGCGCGATCGGGTGGCCGCGTCCATGCGCGAGCGAGCGCCCAGGCGCGTCAAGATGCCCAACGGGTCCGATGCGGTGGTGGTGGACGGCGGCGAGCCCAACACCATCGGCGTCACCCGAAGCGTGCGCGTCAACAAGGAGGACATGGCCACGCAGGTGCCCACTTTCGAGTCGTGCGCCGGCACCGGACCGCCCGCGCAGCGGCTCGAGGAACAGGACCGGGACGGCATCGACGCGGAGGTCGTGTTCTCGCAGATCTCCTTCGTGCTGGAGCAGGCCAGGGACCGCGAGCTCTACTGCGAGCTGGTACGCGCCTACAACGAGTTCCTGGGCGAGGAATACATGGCGCCGGCGCCCGACCGGATCATTCCCATGGGCGTCCTTCCCACCAGCGGCATCGACGACGCGGTTCGGGAACTGGAGCACTGCGCCAAACTGGGCCTCAAGGGGGTCAAGCTCGACAAGTTCCCGAGCGGCCACGGCTACCCCACGGCCGAGGACGACCGCTTCTGGGCCGCGGCCCTGGACCTGGGCGTGGCCCTCACCAACCACAACACCGGCAACATGGGTTCCGGCAAGGGCGGCGAGCCAGCGTTCCCGTACGAACGCAGGCCCGGGCCCGACGTGCACGTGAAGGAGCCCATGAACTACTTCTTCCGCTTCACCAACGACGCCATGGTGGGCGCCGTGCAGATGGCCTTCGCGGGCGTGTGGGACCGCTTCCCGACGCTCAAGATGTACTGGGCCGAGACCATGATCGGGTGGTTCGAGTACGGCCTGTGGCAACTCGACGACCACTACCAGCGCTACATGCCCATGATCCACCAGTTCTGGGGCCTGCACTACCTGGACCGCAAGCCCAGCGAGTACCTGCGGGAGAACAACTACTGGGGCTTCCTGCACGACCCCATCGGCATCAAGCGGCGCGAGTGCATCGGCTACGACAAGCTCATGTGGGCCACGGACTTCGCCCACGCCGCCAGCGAGTACCCCAACTCCATCCCGGTGATGGAAAGGGACTTCGAGGGTGTACCCGCGAACGAGAAGCGTGCCATGCTGGTGGACAATTGCGTCGAGTATTTCGGGCTGAATGCGTGAACGCGAGGTCCAGTGAGTGCATACAGTGAGGTACATATTGGCGTCCACCCCCCGAGTCGTCATTGATATGAAAATAAGATCTTGCTCAATGATTTCAGGTAGTTACGGAATCCCGCTACACCCCAATGAGTCATTCCCGCGAAAGCGGGAATCCAGGCGGGGTGGGGCCGGGCAATGAGGTCGCCACACCACCACCCCTGGATTCCCGCTTGCGCGGGAATGACGTTCTGTGACGTGGGTGCCTCGCGAGTCTTGACACAGCCTGTTGCGCGGGAATGACGGAAGTGGCGTAGGAAGAACGATCGCTACGAGGTGTTTGCCATGAACGACGTCGGCACGACACACGAGGACCTGGAAAAGTACCTGGCCGCCCACCACATGGTGGGAGCGGGCCTGCGGCGCGAGGGCATGGCGCCGCCACGCACGGGCGTCACCGGCGCGCATTGGCGCTGGAAGGGAATCCGCAAGGGGCTCCTGCGCTCCGGCGAGATCGTCACCGTGGGGCCCGACGGCATGACCGGCATGCGTTCGGTCACCGGCATCGAGGCCACCCGCTTTCCCATCTGGATGAACGTGCAGATCCTCATGCCCGGTGAGCGCACCCAGGGACACCGCAACACCCGCAGCGAGACGCGCCTTGTGTGCGAGGCGCCCAAGGAGGCCGCGTTCGTGTGCGAGCACGAGGCGTTCCCCATGGAGCGGGGCGACGTCATCATCAGCCCGTCCTGGACCTACCACGACCACTGGAACCGGGGCTCCACGCCCGCCCTCTACGTGGACGGCTACGACAACGGCTACAACGGCGGGGTGAACCTGAACGAGCGGCTGCCGGTGGACAACCCCTACCAGGAGATCCACAAGCCCGACGGCTACGGCGTGCGCACCCGCGGCCTCGCGCGCCCCATGGCCCATGGCCGGCCCTTTCCGCTGCCGCCCATGCGCTATCCCTGGGCGGAGACCCGCGCCGCCTTGACCGCGTTGCAGGAAGCGGGCGAGGAAGACCCCTGCGATGGGGCGCACGTGATGCTCACGAGCCCGGTGGACGGCGGCTCCACGCTTCCCACCATCGCGTGGCACGCGCAACTCCTGCGGGCGGGCCAGACCACCCTGAGCCACCGGCACAACAGCAACACCTTCTACCACGCCTTCGAAGGCGAGGGAGCCGTGGTCATCGAGGGCGAGCGGCTGGAGTGGAGCCAGGGGGACATCTTCGCCGTGCCGGCGTGGTCGTGGCACCATCACGAGAACGGCCACCACGGAGACTCCATCCTGTTCTCCATCGACGACTGGCCCGCGCAGACCAAGCTCGGCTTCTACATGAAGGAGACCGCGCCGGCCGACCGCCAGGACGGGTAGCGGCCGCGCGAGAGACCCGAGAGACCCAAAGGGAGACGACCCATGGCAAACCCCAAGCTCCGTCTCGGCTTCCGCGAGCCCGAGGTGGACACCAACCGGCCCTTTGTCGACGGCACCGTCCAGGTGGAGGGCTTCGACCTCGAGATCAGCGACTTCCACGGCCCGGAGACCATCGACGCCTGGGACGCGAGCTTCGGCGGCCTCATGCGCACCAAGGGCAAGGGCGAACACCCCTACGTCTCGATCCCGGCCTACCCGAACCGCAAGTTCCGCATCGCCTACATCTTCGTGAACAACGCCTCGGGCATCGGCGGCCCCAAGGACCTGGAGGGGAAACGCGTGTTCGTGAGCAGCACCGCCGGCGTGTGGGCGCGCGGCGCGCTGCAGAATTACTACGGCGTGGACCTGACGCGCGTCCGCTGGTGCATGCCCTACCCGGAGGCCGAGAGCTGGGGCGAGGGCATCGAGGTGGAGCCCCTGCCCCACATCAAGGGACCGCAACCCGGCGAACCCCTGGACGAAATGCTCCTGGCGGGGGAAGTCGACGCCGTCATCGAGCCCAACGTGCTGCCGTCCATCAGCCGGCGCGACCCGCGGGTGCGGCGCCTGTTCCGCGACTACAAGAACGAGGAGTTGAACTACTACAAGGCCACGGGGATCTTCCCCATCAGCCACATGGTGACGCTCAAGCAGGACTTCGTCGACAAGTACCCGCACGCCCCGGTGGCGCTCCTGGAAGCGTACCGCCAGGCGCGCGACGTGGCCATGGACCGGCTCTACGGCGCCGATCCCGAGGTGCTCATCACCTCCTGGGTGGCCGCCGCCATCGACGAGCAGCGCGAGGCCATGGGCGAGAACTACTGGTCCTACAACATCGCGGACAACGTCACGTCGCTGGAAGCCATGATGACCTTCGCGCACCAGTTCGGCCTGACGAAGGAGAGGCTGGAGTACCAGGACTTCTTCCATCCGGAAGCGGCGGCGCTGGAGGGGGTGTAGGAGGCGCTGGAGGGAGTCCAGTAAAAGGCACCAACCCTCCGGAACGTCATGCCCATGCAACAGGCTGTGTCAAAACTCCACCCGGCTGGGAATTGCCGCCAACGCCCCGAACCGTCATTCCCGCGAAAGCGGGAATCCAGGGGTGGGGCGGGGACAACCGAGCGGTTCCCCGCCTCACCCCGCCTGGATTCCCGCTTTCGCGGGAATGACGATTCGAGGGGTTTCTGCTTCATGAGTTCGGAACAGCCGCTTTCCCCGGGAACAACGGTTGGGACGTGGGTGCCATCTCTTATCCGAGTCGAATCTCGACACAGCCTGGAAAGCGGGAGTCCAACGGACGCACAAGGAGACAATCATGAGTGAAGCCGTCAACACCGAGAATCCGCGGCTCGATGAGCTGCACCGCATCATGGCGGAGAATTCCCTGGCGGGGCACTGGCAGCAGCGCCAGCCCACGCCGGAGCTGCGCGCGCACCTGTGGCGCTGGCCGGTGATCTACTCCTGTCTCATGGAGTCCGGCGAGGTCGTCAAGCTCGGCCACATCGACGAAGCCGCCAAGCGCCGCACCGTGCAACTGGTGAACCCCGGGCTCACCGCCTTCAAGTCCACCACCCGCACCATCCAGATGTCCGTCCAGCTCGTGAAGCCGGGAGAACGCGCCGAGTGCCACCGCCACACCGCGGCGGCCCTGCGCTTCGTGGTGGAAGGGGACGGCACCGGCTACACCACTGTGGAGGGCGAGGAGATGCACATGGAGCCGGGCGACCTGGTGCTCACGCCGAGCTGGACCTGGCACGACCACTACAACCAGGGCGAGCGCAACATCGTGTGGCTCGACGTCCTCGACGTGCACCTCATGAACCACCTGGACGCCAACTTCCACGAGAACTACGGCGAGGGACCGGCCCAGCCCGTGACGAAGTCCGAAGGCTACAGCCGCCACCGCCTGGGCACGGTGCGGCCGCTCACCGAGAGTCCCGGCACCCGCGCCCTCCCCTACACCTACAAGTGGAGCGAGACCCTGCCCGTCCTGGAACAACTGGCGGAATCCACCGACGGCGACCCCCACGACGGCGTTCTCCTGCAATACAGCAACCCCGTCACCGGCGGCCCCACCATGCCCACCATCGACTGCCGCGTACAGTGGCTGCGGCCGGGCGAATCCACCCGCCCTCACCGCCACACCAGCAGCACCATCTACCACGTGATGCAAGGCGCCGGCGCCACCGTGGCCAGCCGCGACAAGGACAACGGCACCCCCATGGCCTGGACCGAGCAGGACTGCTTCGTGGTCCCCTCGTGGCACTGGCACCACTTCCGCAACGACTCCCGGACCGAGCCCGCGATCCTGTTCTCCGTCACCGACCGCCCGGTGCTGGAAAGCCTCAACCTCTACAGCGAGGAGGACTAGTGTCCTGTCCCGTATAAAACGTCATGAATCTGCTTGTCCTTTTCGCCGTCGGCTGCGTTACGTCACCCCGGGGCTTGACCCGGGGTCCTCCTCACGTGGTAGGGGCCACTGGGG
>JAJEAI010000095.1 GCA_022824205.1 Candidatus Binatia bacterium | reverse complement strand
CCGTCAACTCCACCTGAAACTGCCGAAACAACCCGCCCCCAAGCTTCTGACTTGAAGCCGCGATTGGGCCTTCTCCCTCATCCCGTGTAGTGCCGACCTTTGGAGGTCCCATCACGGAAAATCAACACCTTAGCAGCTCCCAATAGGCTGAGTTGGCGAAGTCGGGTTAACTCTCCCGTCTCTCAAGCAGTGTCACGCCGCGATCACGAAACCCGATCCGCACACTGGATCCCGTCGGTATCAACGTGTCGAACTGGTGGTCCGCTACGAAGATCTCACCGAGAGGCGTGTCGACCGTGTATTCGACGTGACTGCCGAGGTAGGTGCTTTTCGATACCGTGCCTGGCAGTCCGGCTTCTTCTTCGCTCGTCCTCACGATCACCGCCTCCGGGCGAACCGCGAGCTTGACCGGGCCGGTCGGCAGGTCCCGGTGCGCCAGGCGCAATTCCACCCGGTCCCCTACGCGGATGGTTGCTTGTTCGCCGTCGCGGTCGAGCAATTCGGCGTCGAGGACGTTGGCATCGCCGATGAAGTCGGCGACGAACCGGTCTCGGGGGGCCTCGTAAAGTTCGGTCGGGACGCCCTCCTGTGCGATCTCCGCGTTGCGCATCACGATGATCCGGTCCGACACCGCCAGCGCCTCCTCCTGGTCGTGGGTGACGTAGACCGTTGTCAGGCCGAGGCTCTGCTGCAACTCCCGGATCTCTTCGCGCACCCGCCGCCGCAGTTTCGCGTCCAGGTTGGACAGGGGCTCGTCGAACAGCAGCACCGTCGGTTCGAGGACCAGGGCGCGGGCCACCGCGACGCGTTGTTGCTGTCCGCCCGAAAGCTCGCTGGGCAGTCGTTCTCCGTAGCCGGAGAGGCCCACCAGCTTCAGTCCTTCCTCCGCCCGCTCCCTCGTCTCCGCCTTCGCGACCCCGCTTACCGAGAGGCCGTAGGACACGTTCTCGAACACGGTCATGTGCGGGAACAGGGCATAGGACTGAAACACCATGGAGACGTCCCGTGCGCTGGCCGGCAGCCGGGAAACGTCGTCACCGCCGATGAACACGCTGCCCGACGTGGGCATTTCCAGGCCGGCGATGAGTCGTAGCGTGGTCGTCTTGCCGCAGCCGCTCGGTCCCAGCAGCGTCACCAGGTCGCCGGTCTGCACCTCGAAGGAGATCCGGTCGACCGCGACCACCGGGCCGTAGTGCTTGCTCACGCCGTCGAATCGCACCGCGGCGGCCTGTCCCTTGATGCTCATCCCACCGCTCCTCCCGCGCCGAACGCGATGTTGACGGACTCCTCCCGGCGGCCGATGCGGCGCTCACCCACCACCAACTGTATCAGCAGGATCACCACCACCATGACCACGATCAGCACCGAGCTGTAGGCGATGGAGAGTCCATAGTCGCCGTTCTCCACCCGGCCGATAATGTAGGACGTAGCCATGTCGTAGTTGGCGCTGACCAGAAAGATCACCGCGCTGATGGCCGTCATGGCGCGCACGAAGCTGAAGACAAGCGCGGCGATCACCGCCGGCCGAAGCAGCGGCAGGACGACCTTGCGGACGGTGGCGAAGGAGCTGGCTCCCAGGGTCAACGAGGCTTCGTCCAGACTCTTGTCGATCTGGGTCATGGCGGCGATGCCGGCGCGCACGCCCACCGGCATGTTCCGGAAGATGAAGCAGATGACCAGGACGATGCCGGTGCCGGTGAGCTCGATGGGCGGCACGTTGAACGCCAGGATATAGCCGACGCCGATGACGGTGCCCGGTATCGCGAAGCTCAACATGGTGCCGAATTCGAACGCGTGCTGGCCCGCGAACTTCTGGCGGATCAGCAGATAGGCGGTGAGCAGGCCCACTGCAGCGGTCAGGGGGGCGGAGATCAGGGAGATGTAGATCGTCGTCCAGAACGAGTTCCAGGCCGCGCCCGACCAGACCAGGCCGCCGGTTCCGGTGGTGATGGAGAAGGCGTCGATGTAGTGGCGCAGGGTGAGGCTGTGATCCCGGCCCCAGAGCTCGACGAAGCCGCCGAACATGATCATGAAGTAGATGACCGCGGTCAGGCCGGCCCATGGCAGGGCCGAGCCGTAGGCCAGCCAGACCACTCGCTTGGGCAGCGGGACGTGCAGGCCGGCGTCGCCTTTGCCTGTCACGGTGGCGTAGGACTTCTGTCCCAACCAGCGATGCTGCGCCCAGAACGCGGTCAGGGTGAAAGCCAGCAGGATGATGGCCAGGACGGCGGCTCGTCCCTGGTCGTTCTGGGCCCCGACGATGGCGAAGAAGATCGACGTTGACAACACGTCGAAGTTGCCGCCCAGCACCAGGGGGTTGCCGAAATCCGCCAGGCTTTCGATGAAGCCCACGAGGAAGGCGTTGGCCAGACCCGGACGCATCAGTGGCAAGGAGACGGTGGTGAAGGTGCGCCAGTTGCTGGCGCGCAGGGTTTGCGATGCCTCTTCCATCGAGGGACTGACCCCCTCGACCACCCCGATGAGCACCAGGAAGGCGATGGGCGTGAACGCCAGGGTCTGGGCCAGCCAGATGCCGGGCAGGCCGTAGATGTAGCGTCCCGGCGTCGTTCCCGTGATCGCCTCGATGGCCTGGGTTACCGTTCCCGAAGCTCCGAACAGAAGGATGATGGCGAGACCGATGACGAAGGGCGGGGTGATGATCGGCAGGACGCTCAAGAGGCGCAGCAACCGCTTGGCCCGGAACCCGGTGCGGGTCGCCAGCAGGGCGAAGGCGAGGCCCAGGGCCGTCGTGCTGGCGCCGACAACGATGGCCATCCACAGGGAGTTCCACGCCACGCCGCAGTTGACGTTGGCGGTCAGGCACCCCAGTCCCCAGATGTCGTGGCTGAACAGCTTCTCCACGAAGAGGTAAGGCACGAAGTTGTAGTCGTTGTCCTGGAAGGCGCTGGACAGGATGCGGACCACCGGGAAGAAAATGAAGGCAGCTACCAGCGCGATCACCAAGGCAATGGAGCCCACCACGAAACCGTCGCCGTTGATGGCCCCGCGCGCGGCCATCCCCTGCGCGAAGAGGAAGAGGAACGAGGCCGAGACCAGCAGGGCGCCGTAGCCCATGCCGAACTGACGATCGCCGAGAGGCCCGAAAGTTGCCTCCAGAGTAGCGTATTCCCAACCGCCGATACCGATCAGGAACCCTTGGCCGAGGAAACAGACGGTGCCGAAACTGCCAGCCGCCAGCAGGACCGTGGAGAAGAGCGGGTCCGTGCGCGAGCGCCGGAGCACCGCCAGAGGAGCCGCCAGCGGCAGCACCATCGGCGCCAGCCACCAGCGGCCGTTGAGGACAATCTGGAGCAAGGCTGGGGCCACATCGGCCCCGGCCGGGTAGTCGAACAGCCAGGCGAAGGACCAGAACCCGTCCTCCACGCCGTACCAGGGGAGGAGCACATAGCCGCCCCACCCCACGGCAAGCCATAGTGCGGCGGGCCGATTCATCGCCTCAAGGGGTCAGACGTTCAGCGCGGCAGCGTGGAAACCTCGTCGTCCCACTTCTTCAACAGCCGCCGCCGTTCCGCCGACGATCCGTACTTCTTGAAGTCGTAGTCGATCAGCTTGATCTGGCTCAGGTCCGGCGCCTGTGGTGGCGGTGTCGCTTTCGAGTTCGACGGCACCTGATACGCCTTGGCCTGCGCCGCCATGGTCTGGATCTTCGGATCCAGGGCGAAGTCCACCCACTTCTTGGCGCTTTCCGGATTGCGGCCGCCCTTGATGATGCTCACCGAGCCGATCTCGTAGCCCGTGCCCTCGCAGGGCGAGGTGATCTTGATGGGGAAGCCCTTGACCGCCTGGGTCACCGCGTCGTGCTGAAAGACGATGCCGATGGTGGTCTCGCCCCGGGCCGACGCCTTGATCGGAGCCGAGCCCGACTTGGTGTACTGGTTGATGTTCTTGTGCAGCCCCTTCATGAACTCGAAGCCCTTCTCCTCGCCGAAGACCTGGACGATGGTGGCCAGAGTGGTGTAGGCGGTGCCGGAGGAGTTGGGATTGGCCATCTGGACGTGGCCCTTGAAGGCCGGCTTGGTCAAGTCCGCCCAGCACTTCGGCGCCGTCAGCTTGTGCTTGGCGATGAGCTCGCTGTTGTAGCCCACACCCAAGGCACCGGCGTAGATGCCCACCGTCTTGTAGCCGGACTGCTCCGCCAGTTGCGCGGGATTTTTTGTCGTCGGCAAGGCGCGATGACCCGTAGGGGCGACCCGCGGTCGCCCCATGTGGCGGGTACCACACGAGGAAGACCCCGGGTCAAGCCCGGGGTGACGTAACGCAGCCGACGGCGAAAAAGACCAGCAAATTATGCCTCTTGTTTGCGGGACGCGACACTAGCATGGTTTGAACAAACCCCTTCCGGGACCCGAAGTTGAAACCGCGCCCGGCGGGCTGGTATACGGCAGACAGGATCGCCACCAGGGAGTCACTGTATGAAGACCATCGGCATCGTGGGCTGCGGCGCCATCGGCAAGGGGCTTTTGAAGGCAGCGGATGCGGGGGCGCTGGCCGCCGCGGTGTGTGTGACCAGCCGCACGGAGAGCGCGTGCCGCGATTTCCTCGGGACGCTGGACGCGTCCGTGCCCTTCCTCACCCTCGACGAGCTCATTGCCCGCTCCGATATCGTGGTGGAGGCGGCCGGCGGCGCCGTGGTCCCGGAATTGGCGCGCCAGGTGTTCGAGGCCGGCAAGGACCTTCTCATCATCAGCGTCGGCGCGTTGCTGGATCATCCCGAGGTGATCGAACGGGCGCGGCACACGGGCTGCCGCCTCTTGCTTCCGTCCGGCGCCATCGCCGCCCTCGACGGCATCAAGTCGGCGTGCGCCGGCGACGTGGCGCACGTGACCATCACCACCCGGAAGCCGCCTCACGGCCTGGAGGGTGCTCCCTACCTGGTTGAGAACGGCATCTCGCTCGCCGGGCTGACCGAACCCAAGGAAATCTTTTCGGGCACCGCGCGGGAAGCCTGCCGGGCCTTCCCCGCCAACGTCAACGTGTCCGCAGCGGTGAGTCTGGCGGGCCTGGGGCCGGACCGCACGCGGATTCGGATCCTGGCGGTGCCCGGCCTGGAGCGCAACTGCCACGACGTGGAGGCCGAGGGCGAGTTCGGCCGCCTGACCATGCACATCGAGAACGTGCCCACCGAGAACCCGCGCACCGGACGGTTGACGGTACTGTCCATGATCCGCTCCCTTCAGGACGCGCTGGACCCCGTGCGGGTAGGCACGTGAGGCGCCCATGACCAACGTCGAGACCATCGTCCGCATGCTGGAGCAGGCCGGAGTCCGCTGGGTCTTCGGTATCCCCAGCGGCCCGGTGCTGCCGCTCATCGAGGCACTGGGCCGAAGCCCCGTGGAGTTCGTGCTGACGGCCAGCGAGACCTCGGCGGGCTTCATGGCCACCACGGTGGGGCAACTCACCGGCGTCCCCGGCACCTGCGCCGCCACCGTCGGACCGGGCGCGACCAATCTCACAACCGGCGTGGGCTGCGCCTGGCTCGACTGTGCGCCCGTGCTGGCCATCACCTGCAACGTATCGAGCCCGTGGCTTCAGCGCAGGATCCAGATGCGCATCGACCACAACGCGCTCTTCCGGCCCCTTACCAAGGCGACCTCCGCCCTGCGCGCGGACGACGTCGGGGAGCGGGTGGCCGAGGCGCTGGCGCTGGCCACCGCGGAGCCGCCCGGCCCCGTACATCTCGACCTGCCCGAGGACGTCGGCGTGGCACCGTCCGCCGGCGAGACGCCGGCGCGGCCCGCGGGGTCGGAGTCAGCCTCCGCGCCAGTGTCGGTCACGGCGACGCCGACTCCCGCATCGACGGCTCCCTCCGCCCCGGACGACAACGAAGCCCGCGCCGCGCTGGCCGCGGCCCTGTCCCGGAGCCGGCGTCCGCTGGTCATGACCGGGCTGACCTTCACCCGTTCGGACGCGACGGACTCGCTGCTCCGTTTCCTCGATGCCCATCAACTGCCCTTCGTCTCGACGCTCCACGCCAAGGGCTGCCTGCCGGAGAGCCATCCCAACTGGGGCGGGGTCATCGGCCGTGCGCGCCGCACCGACGTGCAACGGTTGCTCGACCGCGCCGACCTGATCGTGGCCGTGGGGTACGATCCCATCGAGATCAACTACGAGGAATGGGTGGGGGAGACCCCGGTGTTCCACCTGAGCACCATGCCCGCGGAGACGGACCCCCGTGTCCGTTTCGTCTTCAACCGCGGCGGCGACCTCGACTCCGCCCTGCGGTGCCTGGAGGATATTCCGCCCGCGGCCAACGACTGGACCGCCGGGGAACTGGCGGACCACCGGATGCGCCTGGAGCGTGAGCTCCGGCCCGACGGCGGCGGTTTCGCCGCGCACGACGTGCTCGACGCGTTGCGCGCCGCTCTCCCCAAGGACGGCATCCTGGCCTACGACGTGGGCGCCCACACGCACCAGATCGCCACCCAGTGGCACACGGACCTGCCGAAGACGCTGCTGGCCACCAACGGCTGGTCGTCCATGGGCTTCGGCATGCCCGCCGCCTACGCCGCCAAGATGGTGCACCCGGAGCGCGCGGTGGTGGGCGTGGTGGGCGACGGCTGCTTCCAGATGACCGCCGGAGAACTGGCGCTGGCGCGGCGGCGCAACCTCGCGGTCCCCATCATCGTCCTCAACGACGGCTGGCTCGGCCTCATGAAGGTCAAGCAGGAGCGCCGGGAGTTTCCGCTCTCCGGCGTGTCGTTGGGCGGACGGGTCGACTCACCGCCCCACTACTTCGGCGTTCCCTGCCGAGGCGCCGAGAACCTCGAGGAGCTGAAGGCCGCGATCCAGTGGGGCCTGGACCTCGACGGCCCCAGCGTCATCGAAGCCTTCATCGACGTGGAGCCGTACTCCGTCACGGTCTTCGACTGACGAGCCCGGAACGTCATTCCGGCGGAACCGGCCGTGTGAACACTCCGCTCGGACACAACACTCTCCTCGGACACGAAAGGGCACCACCCCCGAATTCGTCATTGATATGAAAATAAAGTCTTGTCCAATGATCTCTGGTAGTTACGGAATCCCGCCACACCCCAATGAGTCATTCCCGCGGAGGCGGGAATCCAGGCAGGGTGGGGGCGGGCAATGAGGCCGCCAGACCCCCCACCCCTGGATTCCCGCCCCCGATCGGGGTCGAGGGCAAGCTTCCGCGGGAATGACGTGACTGGTACGTCGTTGCCGCGTGAGTTTCGACACACCCTGCTTCGCGGGAATGACGATTCCGGGGGTCGGTGCCCTTTGGTGTCCGAGCAGAGTCTTGACACGGCCTGGAAGGCCGGAATCCAGGGGTGGCGCGGGGCTCTCCGTCAGTCGATGCTCCCTTCCTGCTTCAGCGACCGCCGGATCGTCCCCACCGTCTTGACGAACGTCTCGTCCTCCATGGTGGCCATGGTACGGGGGCGCGGCAGGCGCGTGCTGGCGATCTCGTCGAGGTGGCCGGGGCGGGGAGACATGATCGCCACCCGGTCCGACAGGAAGACCGCTTCCGGAATGCTGTGGGTGATGAAGAGCACTGTCTTTCGGCTGGCCTCCCAGATGCGCAGCAGCTCCAGGTTCATGCGCTCCCGGGTCAACGCGTCGAGGGCGCCGAAGGGTTCGTCCATGAGCAGCAGCGGCGGGTCGTGGACCAGCGCGCGGCAGATGGAGGCACGCTGTTGCATGCCTCCCGAGAGCTGATACGGGTACTTGTCCTCGAAACCCGCGAGCCCGACCATCTCCAGCAATCCCATGGCTCGCTCCCGGTACTGCTTGAGGTTCAGATGGCGCACCTCGGCCTGGAGCATGACGTTCTCCAGCACCGTGCGCCAGTTCATCAGCACGGGACTCTGGAATACGATGCCCACGTCCGGGGTGGGGCCGACCACGCGCGAGCCGTTGACGGCCACACGCCCGGCCGTGGGACGCAGGAGCCCGCCGATGATGCGCAGCAGCGTGCTCTTGCCGCAGCCGCTGGGGCCGAGGATGGAGAAGAACTCTCCCTCCCTGGCCGCGAAGTCCACCTTGTCCAGGGCATGGACGTCACCGTCACGGGTGCTGAACACCATCGAAACATCTTCGACCAGGATGGTGGTTTCGGCCATGCCCGCCTCGCGCTATTGCGAAATGAAGTCGTTGGTGTAGTAGCGGCCGACGTCGATCTTCTTGGTCAGTCCACCGTACTTGAAGAGGATCTCCTGCGCGCCTTCCCAGTCGGCCTTGGCCGTCCAGCCCAGGGGCTTGCCCTTGGAGTTCCTGGTTTGGAACAGCGGGAAGCTGGCGAGCATCTCCTTCATGACGGTGTCCCGCTTGCGCTCCTTGAACACTTTCAGCGCGGAGTCCACCGCGGCGTCCGGGTTCTTCATGGCCGCCTTGATGCCGCCGCTCAGTCCGCGCAGGAACTTGCGGATGAGCTCCCCATCCTCCAGGGTCTTGACGTTGATGATGATGCCCACGCCCAGGAGCGGCGCGCCGTGTTCGGCGAACTTCAACACGTCGAGCTTGACGCCCGCGGCTTCGATCTGCGGCACCTGCTCGTTCACGTAGGCGACGATGCCGTCCACCTTGCCCTGCAGCAGCGCCTCGCGCTTGGCGCCCCCGGAGGAGAGCTGCACCACCCGGACCTTGCCCTTGAGGTTGTTGGCGTTGATGAACGCCGGCAGCACCGCCTGGTCGCCGCCGCCCGCGGTGACCGCGATGGATTTCCCGGCCAGATCGGCCGGCGTCTTGACCCCGTGCTTGGCGGGAATCGCTACCGACATGGGGTGCGTCTGCAGCTCGCCGAAGACGCCCTTGACGGGAATCCCCCGCACCACCCCCTTCATCATGGTGCCGTAGTCCGCCGTGCCGAAGTGGTCCTGGCCGGCGCCCATGAGCTTGACGCTGGTGCCCGAGCCCTTGCCCGTGAGGATGGTGACGTCGAGTCCCTCCTTCTCCCACAGGCCGAGGTCCTTGGCGTAGTAGTAGGCGGGCGCGTGGCCGTACAGGATCCAGCTATAGCGGAAGGTGATCTTGCGCAGGTCCTTGGCCGATACGGTGGAGGCCAGCAGCGGCAGCACGAGCGCCATCGCCAACAGACAGATGCCCGTCTTTCCCATGTGTCTCTTCTCGGTTCTCATCGCTTCCCTCCTTTTCCGCCCAGGGTTTGCTATCTTGCCCGGCCCTCCTCCTCGCGGAAGGCCACGTGCCACGGAATGCACAGTTTCTCCACCCAGTGGATAAGCCAGAAAAAGCCCACGCCGATGGCGGACACGACGATGATGGTGGCGAACAGCAGCTCCGAGTTGGTGTCGCTGTTGGACAGCACGATGAGGTATCCCAGGCCGTAGTCCGCGCCCACGTACTCGCCGACGATGGCGCCGCTGGTGGCGAAGGCCACCGCGATCTTGGCGCCGCTGAAGAAGTAGGGCAGGGAGTTGGGAAAGCGGCTCTTCCAGAACACCTGCCACTTGCTCGCCGACATCGATCGCACCATGTCGATCATGTCGTTCTCCACCGCGTTCATGCCGGCGGCCGTGGCCACCACGATGGGGAAATAGCTCATGAGGAAGCTGACCACGATCTTGGGCGCGATGTTGAAGCCGAACCAGATGATCAGGAGGGGAGCCACCGATATGTAGGGGATGGTCTGCAGGAAGACCAGGATCGGGGAGACGATCTTCTCCATCACCCGCGACCACACCATGACGAAGGCCGTGGCCACCCCCAGCACGATGCTCAGAGCATAGCCGCCGACGATCTCGAAAATCGTGACCGGCGCGTGGGTGACAAAGGTGTCGTAGGACCGGAAGACCTTGCTGAAGGCCGCGGTGGGGGAAGGCAGGAAGGTGGGCCGGAGGTCCAGCACCACCACGGTCAGTTGCCACACGGTCAGGAGCAGGGTGACGGCCACCGCGGGATAAAGGATCTCGGCCGTCAGGAACCCGCCCCAACCCGCCCGCGCCCTTCCGGCCGGCCTCACCGTCTCCGTTTGCCTGCCGACATTCATGGGCTCACCAGGTCATGTTCACGCCGGTCTCCTGCCGCACGGACACGTGCCAGGGGATGGCCAGGCGTTCGAGTCTCATCACGATGACATAGAGAATGATGCTCACGAACGAGAGGGTCAGCAGCGTGGCGAAGAGCCCGGCGGTGTCCAGCTCCCCCTGCATGAGCAGCAGGTGGTAGCCGAGCCCGCTGTCCGACGCCATCCACTCGCCCACGATGGCCCCGACCGTGGCAAAGGGCACCGCCACCTTGGCGCCGGCGAAGAAGTGCGGCAACGCCGTGGGGATGCGCACCTTGCGGAACACCTGGGCCGTGCTCGCGGACATGGACTGGATCAGCTCCAGCATCTCGGTCTCCGCGGATTTGAGCCCCGCCGTGGTGGAGATGAAGATGGGGAAGAACGAGATCAGGAAGGCCACCAGCACCTTGGGCGCCAGGCCGAAGCCGAGCCACACCACGAACAGCGGCGCCACCGCGATCTTGGACACGGTCTGGGAGAACAGGAACAGCGGCATCAGCGACTTGTCCAGGGTGGACGACCACACCACCATGACGGCGAAGAGTCCGCCCAGGACCACGCTGCAGGCGTATCCCAGGAGCACTTCGTAGCCCGTGACCAGGCTGTGCCCGTAGAGGGTCGTCGCGTAGCCGAACAGGCTGTAGAGGATCTCGGAGGGTCCGGGCAGGATGTAGTTGGGGATGCCGCTGATGCGGACATAGGCTTCCCAGGTCCCCAGGAAGACGCTGATCGCCACCACCGGATACATCAGATCGCGGTAGATCTCCGGGATCGAGCGCAGGCGCCTCATGGCCCCCCGTAACCCAAGACCCCCGGCGGAGTCAAGGCAAGCGTCCGGCGTCCGTGCATGGCGGGGCGGATGGCGCGCCAGCGGGAATTGCTGTAGGGTACGGTGCGTATGGCCACTCAGCGGCGCAACCGCCTCAACGTCTTCATCCTGGCCACCTGCCAGATGCTGTTCGGGGCCACCCGGACGCTACTGATCGCCACCGCCCCGCTCATCGCCTACGGCATCGTCGAGAACAAGGGCCTGGCGACGCTGCCGGCCGCGCTGGTGATCGTCGGCACGGCCCTGGCCACCATGCCGGCCTCCATGCTCATGCGCGCCACGGGCCGGCGCCTCGGCTTCATGCTCGGCGCCTGCTTCGGCGCCCTCGGGGGCGGCATCGTCATCATCGGCATCGTGCGCGCCGATTTCTGGCTGCTGTGCCTGGGGACCTTCACTTACGGCTTCTTCGCGGCGTTCGGTCAGTACTACCGCTTTGCCGCCGCCGACACCGCTCCCCCGGAGTTCCGGAGCAAGGCCATTTCATTGGTGCTGACCGGCGGCGTGATCGCGGCGGTGGTGGGCACGTCGCTGGCCATGGCGGGTCAGTTCATGGTCCCGTCGGGCGAGTTCTTCGGCTCGTACCTCTTCCTCATCGCGCTGACGCTGCTGACCGTCCTGGTACTGCTCTTCCTGGACATCCCCAACCTCACGCCGGGCGAGCGCTCCGCGCGGCAGCGTCCGCTGGCCGCCATCATGAAACAGCCCATCTTCGTGGCGTCGACCTTGGCGGCCACCATGGGGCAGGGGGCCATGAACCTGCTGATGACCGCCACGCCCATCGCCATGACCCAGGCCGGTCACCCGTTCACGGCCACGGCGCTGGTGATCCAGTGGCACAGCATCGGCATGTTCGCGCCGGGCTTCGTCACCGGCTCCCTGATCAAGCGGTTCGGCGAGGTGCGCATCATTCTCATCGGTGTCGCACTCCAGGTCATCTGCGTCGTGATCGGGCTCGCCGGCACCGGGGTGATCGAGTTCTGGTTCGCCATGCTGTTCCTGGGGGTCGGTTGGAACTTCGCCTTCACGGGCGGCACGTCGCTCCTCACCACGTCCTACACCCCGGCCGAGCGCAACAAGACACAGGGAGCCATGAGCTTCATCAACTACACCTTCGTGGCCCTGGTGTCGTTGTCGTCCGGTGCCCTGGTGCACTTCCTGGGCTGGCAGTGGGTGAACCTGAGCAGCATCCCCTTGCTGGTGGTCGCCACCGTGGCTACCGTCTGGTACGCCTTCGCACAGCGCGGCCCCGCGGCGGCGCCGGCCTGACGCCTCGTACACCGTCGCTCCGGTCCGGCCGTTGTGGGAAGGAACCACGGGGTCTTCCTCGCGTGCCGGGGCGGGTCAAGTCGAAGGACCCTGCCCGGCGGGCGTTACAGCACGGCCACGACTTCGATCTGGAACAGCACGCCCCCGCGGACCGGGGACTTGATGGCATGCCGGGCGGGACGGTCGTGCTCGTCGGGGAACATCTCAAGCCACGCCTTGTTGATGGAGTCGCGGTACTCTTCCTCTTTCAGGTAGACCGTCATGCGCACGATGTCGTCGGGACTGCCGCCCGCCAGCTCCATGAACTTGCGGATGTTGTCGAACAGCACCTCGGCCTGACGGTCCGGGTCGGCGGGCAGTTCGCCGGTGGCGCCGTCGCGGCCGGAGATGCCGGAGGAATAGACGACGTTGCCGACCTTCGCTCCCATGGGGATCGGAGCGTTGTGCGGCACGCCGGGAAGCTCGATGCTGACTCGCTTGGACATGGAGTGGGTCCTTTCGTGTTTTCCACAACCCGCCGCTCATCCGGCGGCGGGTTCCGGGGGCCTCGCCGCCCTCGCCGTGACGACGAACAGGACCGCGGCGATCCCCATCACCGCCAGCGTGCTGAGCCCCAGCGACCAGTTGATGCCCACGTAGGCGCCGGCAAAGCCCACGGTGATGCCGCTGAAGGTGCGCAGCCCCTGGGCGGCCATGTTGTAGAGCCCGATCAGGCGGCCCCGCAGGGCGGCCGGCGCCTCGATCTGTACCAGTGTCTGCGCCATCGACAGGAACGCGAGGTTGAGGATGCCGGCGAGGAACAGGAACAACAGTGACAGCGTGTACTGCGTGGAAACGGCGAAGGCGGTCATGGCACAGCACCACAGCATGGCCAGGACGATGGCCGTGGCGGCGCGCGCTTTGAACAGGCCGCGTATTTCCAGCAGCAACCCTCCGGTCACGGCGCCCGCGCCGTTGGCGGCGAACAACGCGGCGTAGCCCAAGCTCAGGTCATCGGCGCCGAGCGACAGGGCGAACGCGGGCATCAACGCCTGGAACGCGTTGCCCACGAAGAAGGCGTAGAAACCCACGAGCAGGATCATGGACAGGAGAACCCGGTTGCTTGAGGCGCCCCACAGCGCCGACAGCGCGTCCGCCCAGGTCCCTTTGCTGGTCTCGCGCCCGGAGCCGTGGCCGGTATAGAGCACCAGCCGGCACCAGATCATCAGGGGCAAGTAGATGAGCGCGTTGACCAGCAGTGCCAGCGTGGGTTTCAGCAGCCACAGGATGCCGCCTCCCACCGCGGGGCCGAACAGTATCCCCAACTGGCGTCCCGTCGCCAGCAGCCGGATGCCGCTCTGAAGCGTCTCCGGCCCTACCACGTCGTAGATCATGAGCTGGCGCGCCGGGTTCCACAAGGCACCGGCCATCCCGTGCAGGGTCAGCAGGACCACCGAGTGCCACATCTCCAGGCGGCCGGTGTAGAACAGGAATGCCCAGGCGAGGCTCACGGAGATGAACAGGAGCTGCGCCCACTCGATGATCCGCCGGCAATCGAGGCGGTCGGCCAGCGCGCCGAAGTACCACGACAGGAACAGGGCCGGCATCCAGTGGCTGATGACGGCGAACCCTTGCAGGGTCTCGGAGCGGAACGCCTGGTAGACGATGCCGTAGCTGATGACGTGCTCTATGTTGTCGGCCATCATCGACAGCATGTTGCCGACGAAGAAGAGTGCGAAGTCGCGGTTCCGGAGCGCGGCAAACGCGGGCGGTGCCTGGGCGGCGGCAGGTGCGGGTGTGCTCATGGAGTGCGGCGGTGGTCGCACGCAGGTGCGATGTCATCCACTGTAGACAAGTTGTCGGCTCTTTGACAACCGGGCGCCGGAGGGAGAGTGTTTCCCGCCGCATTCCCTCGCGGGAATGACGTATTCGTAACGTCTTCGCCTGGCGAACGGCGGGAATGCCGGAGGAAGATACGAGGCACGAACAAAGAGCGGGCAGCCGCAAGGGCTGCCCGCTCCTCATTCGGGGACGATAGCCGTCCTACCGGCGGCCTCGGCCCTTGTGGCCGCCGCGGCCGTGCAACATGCGTTTCAGCATGCCGTCCGCCTTCGCGATCTGCTCGGCCGTCAGGATGTCCCGCACCGCCATGACCGCGTCGGCGCGTGCTTGCAGCAGGTCGCCATGGATCTTGGCGATAGCGCCCACCTTGGCCCCTACCTCGGCCTTGTCCGCGGTCTCGCCCGTGACCATCTGGCGCAGTTCGATGCCGGCGATGCGGGCGTCGGCGCGGAGAGCGATCTTCTTCTTGCGCGCCTCGGTGAGCACGTCCTTGATCTTCGTGACCTGCTCGTCGCTGAGCTCCAGCCGCTCCTGCATGCGTCCCATCGTCCGCGCCGGGCCGCCGTGTCCGCGCCGCCCCTCATGGCCGCGCCGTCCCTCGCGTCCGCGCCAGTGCCGTCTGCCGCGCTCGTCGTCGCCGTCGGCGCGGGCCACGCGCGGGCCGTCGCCCCGGCGCCCCTCGCCCTGCTGGCTCCAGGCGATGCCTCCGGAAAGGCCCACCAGGAGCACGGGTACCATCAGAAATGCGGTGCGTTTACGATTCGTCATGGATGTTCTCCTTGTTGGGTGGTTGGCTCGATCCGGATCGCGATGTCAAGGATTAGACGGGCAGGGGTTCCGAGCGTGGGGGGTCCGAATCCGTCTCTGCTTCCAAGGGACGGGAGACGGCGCTACTCGCCCCTGCGTCGCGAATCGAGCCGCGACATCCACCGCTCGCGCTTCTTCGCGCGCCGTTCGCGGAAGTCGTCGGTCAGGTCTTGCAGCCTGCGTGCCTGGCCCTCGTCCAGGGACGGAACGATCTTCTTGTGGAACTCCATGATGATGCGATCGGCTTCCTCGTGGGAGCGGATACGTGATTGGTAAAGGTCACGGCGCGCTTGGTTCAACAGCGGTCCGATCGCCGTCATCTGCCGCTCCGACAGGTCAAGCTTCCGCTGCAGCATGCGCAGGTATCGTCCGCTCGATGCCTGTTTCTTGCCGCCCCAGTGTTTGCCGGCATCCTGGTGGTGACGCCACGGGTTGCCCCACAGCTCCCTCACGGGAAAGACGTTCCCGATGACGGCGCCGCCCATGAGTCCCAGCAAAAACACGCCCACCACGGCGATCAAGGCTTTTCTTTTCATGGATTCCGAGCTCCCACCCACGCGACCAGGACCGCGTCGGGTTCGTCCACGGGAATTGCTTCCTGGTCCGACGTACCCTCCACCATGGTGACGGTGACCGGTGCCGGCTCCAGGGGCTGCGTCAGCATGCCGCGCCAAAGGCCGACGCCGCCGAGCACCACCACCACCAGCGCAAAGGCCGGGGCGAGCCGGCGGCTGAACAGCAGGAGGGCGTCGCTCCATGACGCGCGCCGGCTCTCCTCCTCACGGATCCGGGCGGCGACCCCGGGCCATGCGGGCCGCTGGGGGGACGGCGCCGGCGCGGCCGAGAAGAAACGCCGCCAGAGCCGTTCCTCCTCCAGGGCCGCGCGGCAGCCGGCGCACGAACCGATGTGCGCCGCGTGTGCTTCGGGGAGATCCGCCGCCAGCTTCGCGCCGGCGGATTCCAGCCACCGCGTGAAATCGTCACAGGTCACGAATCACCTCCCTGGCCCCCTGGACCCCGGCCATCGCGCGCGCCGAACAGTTCCGCGACATGGGGCGCGAGCATCTGCCGCAGGCGCGCGCGTCCCCGGGCGTGGCGCGACTTGACCGTGCCCAGGGAACAATTCAGGATACGGGCGACTTCCTGGTACGAATTCCCTTCCATGTCCTTCAGCGTCACAACCACGCGGAGCCGGTCGGGCAGGCGGGCCACCGTCCCGGTCACCACGCCGCTGACCTCGGCCTCCCGGGCTTCCTCCACCTCATCGTCCGGCTGCTCGGCGGCGGCGAGCCGGTCGCGCAGACCGTCGACCGCGTCCTCGGACGGTTCCGTGTCCAGCGACACCTTCCCCGATTGCCGCTTGAGCTCGTCGCGGGCGCGGTTGATGGCGATGCGCGTGATCCAGGTGCCGAAGGCCGCGTCTTCCCGGAACTTGCCCAGCGAGAAAAACGCCTTGACGAACACCTCCTGGACGACGTCGTCCACGTCGCCGTGGTCCGGTCCCAGGAGCCGGCCGACGAGCCGGTGGATTCGCGCCTGGTGGCGCTCCACCAGGAGCCGGTAGGCGTCCGCGTCGCCGCCCCGGACCCGTCGCACCACGTCCCGTTCCGCATCTTCCAGCGTCAGGCGGTACGGCAGCGTCTCCGTCATCCTCAAACCGTCGTCCTCGCTCAACTCAACAGGTGTCCTGTCCGATGCTCTCGCATCGTATCATGCGGCAGCACCGGAAAGGACATGAGACTTTCCATTTAGACGGCATGGGGTTCCCGGCGGTCGCGGCCGGCACGGGATACCCATGTGCGGCTGGAGGAGGATGCCCGTGGCCAGCTTGATGCGCTTGGTGCGGGCGGGCGGCCACGGCCGTGACACGGCAGCCGGGTCTCTAGTGTGGTGTCTGGTTAATTCGCAGCATAATCTGCGGGTCTTTTCTGCATTCAATTCGATTTTGTTCCGGTGGGTTGTGGGGCTGTCGATGGACGAGGTGATGTGGGACCACTCGACGTTCACAAAGAACCGGGAGCGGTTGATCGGCTCGGACATCGCACGGGAGTTCTTTGCGAAGATCCTGGTGCAGGCGGGTGACGCGCGGCTTTTGTCGGATGAGCACTTCAGCGTGGATGGCACGCTGCTGGAGGCGTGGGCGTCGGTTCCGTCCCAAGGGGGGCGAGGGACCGCGGGGCGGCGGCGGAAGCAATACCGAGGAGGACTTTCGGGGTGAGAAGCGCAGCAATGCGACCCACGAGTCCACCACCGACCCGCAGGCCCTGCAGGATCGGGCGCATCCGGTTTCTCCTGCTGCGGACACGTTGACTCTCCCCGACGGGATCGGCCAGGTGCCGCCGGCAGAACTCGAAAGGCCTACTATCCACAGTGTGGGAAGTCAGCCATGGTGGCCTGACTCAAACAAATCCGTCCCTGGAACGTGGAGGCTCGCCTCGCTCACTCATGCTGATCCTTCTGTCGAAAGCCTGCCGTAGCCGCTCGCCTCAACAGAGGTCCGGCGCGCGAATCGCCGTCGCCTTGATACCATTTGCCGAGTCGGTACATGGCTGGCGGATAGTTCTGCTTCGCAGCGCGCTCCATCCACAGGTCGGCCTTCCGGTAGTCCTTCTCGACGACGTCTCCATCGACATAGTGCAGCGCCAGATCCTCCTGCGCCAGAACATGCCCCTGTCTCGCAGCTTCCCGCAGCAAATGAACTTTGTCCGCGTAACCGCCCTCGAGGTCTCCATCGAAATAGTGTTGCCACAGTTCCAACGCGGCGGCCGGGTCCTTCTTTCTCGCTCTGTCCTTCAGGTCTTCCATAGCCATTTCATAACAGCCATCGAAAGATGCGGACTTGGGGCATATTATCCCCAACTTGCCGTCTGCGAGATCCCAGAGGCGTTGGTTTGTAACCGCGATGGACAAATTGCCATCGCCTTGGATCTGGACGCCCACGACTTTCCCCTTCGAATCCAGAACAGGTCCGCCACTGGCGCCTCCCAACTCTCCCATGTTGACCGCCACGTAGATTCGAGACGCAACCCGGTGATCTACGGTGATCCCGTTGCCGATTTGGCGCAGGACTCGCAGTCCTTTCCCGGCCGCTTCCGGATAGCCGAACCCCGTCAAGCCCCGGCTCCCGGACGGCACCGGCTGTTCCGCCAACCTGAGATAGGTGTTGTCGCTTCCGATCTCGAAGATCGCGAGATCATGAACAGCAGACATCGCCGCCACTCTCCTGATTCTGAGCGGTGGCGACACGTAGCCCCGATGCCAGTATTTCAAGATGAGGTCGGCAATGGGGGTTCCCCTCCCGCGGTGCGAGGCCAGCACATGGAGCGCGGTTGCCATGTACCTCGGCCCGATGGCGAAGGCGGTTCCAACCTCCCACTTCGTCTCTCCCGGTTTTTTCACCGGGGTCCAGTTCCAGACCTTCCATACGCCGCCTCTGACATGGTCCAGGTCCACGGCCGACAGAGGGGAAACCGCGCCGAGAAGGAAGAGAGCGACAGCAAAAAGAACTGCAGGCACCAGCACCGACAATCGAGTATTCACGGCTGAAACCATGGAAATACCTCCACCGTGCCAAGGTCGGGCCTTGTCTGCGTGACCCACGGAGGCGACGGCGTAGACCGAATATACTCGGGACGTGCTGTAACGTTCAACTTTTCTATCCACGTAGCGATCGGTGGAGAACCCGAGACCCACTCAACAATGTCGGGAACGGATCGAGATCGTCTCCAATCAGGACGAAAGGCATTGCGTGTCAGCGCCGTCTTCGCTGTTCGAGGTTCGTGCGCTTCTGCTCCGTCCCGCGCCCGGTCGACTCGCGCAGGTTTCTCGTGTATTTGCAATCCGGGAAGTTCGAGCAGCCGAGAAAGCGGCCGCGGGGACCCCATTTGGTGTTCAGCCAGCCGTCGAACACCGGACAGGCCTCGATGGTCCCATCACAGTCGCGGCAGCGGTATGCATTGCCGGACCTGACGGGAAGGCCGTTCCCGCAGCGAGGGCAGGCAGGTGCGGTGTGCTCGCAAAGCGGATTGTTCGAACAGCCGTAGAAGACGCTCCCGTCGCTGGCGTTCTCGCGGCGCACCTCCCGTCCACCGGTGCGTCGGGGACGGGATACGTCGGCCATGATCGCCATGCCGAGTCCGTGGAACGTGCGCACCGTCACGTCGCGCGCGATTGCGGCGTCGAGGCGCTTGGCCATCCGCTCTTCCATCTCCCGACGGGCGTCTCGGGCGAAGGCGAGCAGAAGAAGCTCGGACCGTGTGCGATACCTCTTTCGGACAAGCCAGCCCGTCTTGGCCACGATGACCGAGGTCTTGCCGCTGCCGGCCGCGGCGACCACAAGGTTCCGTCGCTCATCGATGACGACCGCCCTGCGTTGCTCTTCCGTGAGCGGGTGGGACTCGACTTGGTGTGTCGGGCGGTCGCGACGGCCAACTCGCACCTGTTTGCTGATCGTCGGTGACCGCAGCGCGGTGATCCAACGCCTCCAGGGGCCGGCGGCGATGGGCAGGGCAGGGGCGAGAAGTTGCTGAACGCACCCCAGGCGGCTCGGCTGTAGCGAAATCCGCAGACGCGGTCTCTTGCGTAGATGCGCATGGGTTCCTCCCGTCGGGACGTTTGGCAGGCGCCCGGCCGGGACTCGGTCCCGCGCGCAACCAGGTAGCCGTGGCGGCGCGAGCGCAGGTGTGGCAGCGAAGATTCCCCAGGGAACCGCGGACGCCGGGGAGTGGACGAGAGAGATCAAGACGCAACTGTGCGTTGCCGGAGCGGCGCAACAGCCGCCGCTCTACGTCTGTGCCTCAGGCGTCGAAGCCGCCGACAACGGGGAGTGGCTGTATGACGTTTGCTGGCTCAGGTATGAAGAAGCGGATCCTCTGGAGGTGTCTCATGCAGATCCTGGGCGCGACGGCCTGAACGAGGTGGTTGTGATCCTGGAGTGTGAATGGGCGGATGCGGGCACGGACCCGGGGTCCTTGTCCCGCGCCGGCGGGGTTGTTATGATCGGACCATGGCCGAGGCCATCGCCTTCGACACTCATCGCTTCGTCAAGCGTCTGACCGAGAGCGGCTTCACCGAGAAGCAGGCGGAAACCCTCGCCGAAGAGCACGTCGCTCTCCTCAACGCCAACTTGGCAACCAAGGCCGATATCGCCGCCGTTAAGGCCGACATCGCCAGGGTCGAGGCAGGCATGGAAGCCCTGCGGCACGAAACCAAGGCAGCCATCGAGGCGGTGAAGGCCGAGCTTGTGAAATGGCTGTTCGGTGCGCTGATCGCCCAGGGCGGCCTGATCGTCGCCCTCGTCAAACTTCTCTAGCCCCGCGCGCCTACCCAAAAGAGACATCAAGGTTCGCGATTCCGCGCCATCGAGGGACACGGTTGCGCCGGATTATGAATCCCGGCATCGGTGTTGCAATAGTGTTGAATCGACGAGTCTACCAGATCCTCAAGGGCTGTCTCTCGCTCGTCAATAGTGTGGGATCGGCGCGGAGCGGGAGCCTCAGGACCAGGCTCCCGAAGAAGCGCTGCTTCCGGAACAGCTCGGTCACGCAGTCGCTCACCCGGAGCGCGGACTCGTCGAGCGCGTTCGCGGACATCACGCCACCTCGCGTGCCGCCTCGGCCCGCGGCGTCGGGAAGTAGCCCGCGAACTGCTCCATGAGCGCGTCGGCGTTGCGCTTCACCTGCGCCCGGACCACGGGGTCGAAGGCACCGGACGGACGCAGGGAATCCGGCTCCACGCCGGCGATCCTGTCCTTCACCTGCTCACAGAGCCGAGCGAGAAGAATCGAGCCTACCTCAGGCAGGTGGCCTCGCGGTGGTGCAAGGAAGGCCGGATCAGGCGCACCGGCCGGGGCATGTACGAGAAGACCTGATTCCGAAGAAACCGGACGGAACCGGCGGAGCAGCCTCTCGCCCCGCCCCTTGGCGCGGGCTGGTTTCAACGGTGGGCGCATAGGCGCATCGCCGCTGTCCGGACCTGGCGCGTTGGGAATGACTCGCTTTTCAACGGCCGGTCGGCTACCTCGAGATACCGTATTCCACAATGGCTGCAATCAACGGAAGGAAACAAACGGGATGGCGACGACCGCAAACCGCAGGACCACGGCGCTCAAGGAGGCCATGACCGATCGGTGAAGTGGGAAGGGTCGGAGTGACATATATACCCGCAGATGAAGTTGGTGCATACGGGAAAGGCCGTACTCGTTGGGAACCCACCGAAATACTCTATCCCGGTGGTCCCGATGGATGGTCCATCTCCGAAGGGATTTATGGGGAAAACCGTGAGGTTCGCATCGGTATTCGCTGGAACGGAAACGACGAGCGGCCCGGTTACCCCAATCGCGCTGGAAGGCCGGTGTGGTTTGTGGTTCCGAAAGAGATGGAGGAACCGACACGGATTGTCGCGGCAGCCATGAGGCAGATGTGACTATTCGCTATAATTCCCCTGACAACGGCGCGAAACTACGGGCAGACGGGGGACGCCTGCTTTACCCGTAGGAGTTGTGACGTCTCGTGGCCGACCCGTGAGACGTGGTGTCGGCGCGATAAGGTGGAGTGAGCCGAGGGGTTTCATCCCGGCCCGGCTCCCAGTTGCCGAGAGACCAACGCGTATTCGGGCGTAGGGGAGCGGCGAGTCAGTCTCCGGCGAACCGATCGAGGTACCCGGTCAACAAGGCTGGATGAAGCGTTTTGAGCTCACGGCGCAGCGCGATGCGGCGCGCGTTGTTTGCGTGGTTGGTCAAGAGGTCGCGGACCACGTCGAAGGCCCGGCGCGGCCCGTGGTTCTCGCCACAGGGCGGGAGTCCGGCGGCCAGCGAGGGCTCCTGAAGCAGCATCCAGGCGGGGAACCACTCGGGCGACAGCTCCGGCTCCACGTCCTGATCCTGCGCGGCGCCCCATGCCGCGGCAACGTCGGCGTCAGGGAAGCCGGGATCGTCCACCAGCCCCCGGAGAACCGCGGGGGCTCGCCAGCAGAGTTCGAACCAGTGCCCGAAGGCCCGCGTGCGGTCGCCCAACCGGTATTCCGCTTCCGCCAGCCGCGCGAGCAGCGCGGGCGTCGTTTCGTGCTCCGGCACGTCCAGCACCGAGCGTTTCAGGTTCTCCCAGTCCTGCCCTTTCCGGTAGGCCCAACTCGCGTGGAGTTCGGGATGGACGGGATCGAAGGGCCGCGGGCCGAGCGCCCCGCCGATGCAGCGCCACACCGGCGCCAGGAAATCCCGGCCGTCGCCGCTCCCGAGCAAGCGCATCGCGGCGGGGCGCCATTCCCGCTCAAGGGCGTGAAGCCATTCGATTCCCTCGTCGGGGCCCTCGGGCGCGGGCGCCTCCAGGACCGCAATGAGCGTCCCGGCGTCGCTTGCCCTCTCATGGTCAGGGGCGAGGTTCAGGAGCCGTTCGAGGGCGATGCCGGCTCCGGGGGCATTGCGCGCCAAGACAGCTTCGCGCAACACGTTCAGCGCGACCGTGCGGGGACTGTCCTGGAACAGGTCGAGTTGGCGCATCCGACGGCCTCCGGCAGGGGATGATTTCCGCCCCCTTCAGGCTCGCGTCTCCGTACCGGAAACACCCTCACCGGCAGAGTACCCGCGGACCACGGACCGGGCCGGCCCGGACGATCCAGGGATCACGTCGCCGTCCCGGCCGGGGCTTCGTCCCCGCCGTCCACTCGGTATCCCCTGAGGATGTCGGCGGCGATGCTGTCGGATATGCGGACGGCGGACTCGCGCACCGACTCCCGCGCCAGGTGCGCGTACCGCGCGGTGGTCTCCACCTTCGTGTGACCCAGGAGCTTCCTGATCATGGTCAGCCCCTCGCCCAGCGCCAGCGCCCGCGACGCGAACGAGTGGCGGCAGTCGTGAAGCCGCACGTCGTCGAGCTTCGCGCTCCTGCGTATCCGGCCCCAGGGATCGTTCAGGTTCCGCAGGTGCGTGCCCGGCTTCTGCCCCGGAATCACGTGCGGGTTCCCCTCCACCCGAACCCGCCACTGCTCGTCATCGCGCCTTGCCGACGACGAAAAATCCTCCGCATATTATGCTGCGAATTAACCAGACACCACACTGGCCGTCGTCACGCCTGCCCGGTCGTGCTCTCGAATTACCCCGCGGCGTTGGCCGTGGACATGCGCCGCAGCAGCGGCCGCGCCAACCCGGCCCCGGCCAGGATCATGCCGACGATGTCGGTCATCGCGCCCGGGGCGATGAGCATGATGGCGGCCGCGAACACGACGATCCGCTCCACGGCTTCTCTCCGGTCCTTGAAGTCGCCCACCAAGGCATAGGCGTTGAGGATGACCCCAGCGGCCGCCGTCGCCGTGGTCAGAACGATATCCACGGGGTGGCCCCGCATCAGCAACGGCGTGCCGAAGACGAAGGCATAGGGCAAAATGTACACCGGCAGCGAAATCAGGCCCGCGAACAGACTTGTGCGCCAGAAGTCGCTGCCCGCGACGGTAGCCCCGGCATAGGCGGCCAGGGCCACCGGCGGCGTCACCATGGACAGCATGCCGGAAAAGAAAATGAAGAGGTGCGCGGCCATGGGCCAGACGCCCACCTTGATGAGCACGGGCGCCACCATCAGGGCCAGGATGATATACGCGATGCTGGTGGGCAGTCCCATGCCCAGGATCATGGACGCGAACATGGTGAGCAGCAGGATAATGGTCAGGTCGCCGCCGGCCATGCCGATGACGAGACCCGAGAAACGCGTGGCCAGGCCGGTCATCAGAATGGTGCCCATGATGATGCCGACGCAGGCCACGGCGGTGCCCAGGGTGACGAAGTCCCGGCCGGTGCCCTCGAATACGTCGATGCCTTTCTTGATGGCGCTCCAGGCTCCTGCGGGGGCCGTCTTCACGAACGCGCCCCGGTCCCGGAAAAACATGGAGATGGCCGCGATGCCCACTCCCAGCACCGCGATGACGGCCATGGCCCTCAGCACCGCCTGGACCGGCGACATGCGCAGCAGCAGCAGCACGATGAGCAGGCCGATGCCGGCGATGAACGTCAGCCCCTGGGGCTCGCGCACGACTTCCCGGATGCTCGTCAGTTCACTCTTCGGCAAACCCGTAAGCCCGGAGCGCAACGCGTAGAAGTAGACGCCCGCCAGCACACCGATGAAGTACAACACGGCCGGAATGAGGGCGGCCTTGACGATCTGGAGGTAGTCCACCGCCAGGAACTGCATCATGAGGAACGCCGCGGCACCCATCACCGGAGGCATGAACTGCCCGCCCGTGGACGCGGCCGCCTCCACCGCCCCGGCCACGTGGGGCTGGAAGCCCACTCGTTTCATGAGGGGGATGGTAATGGAACCCGTGACCATGACGTTGGCCACGGCGCTGCCGCTCACCGATCCCATCATGCCGCTGGAGACCACGGCCATCATTGCGGGGCCGCCGCGGTATCTCCCCACCAGGGAACGGGTGAACTCCATGATGAACGCCAGCGCGCCGGTGGCTTCCAGCAGCTTGCCGAACATCACGAACAGGAACACGAACTTGAAGGTGATGTAGGTGGCGACCCCGAAGACGCCGTTGCCGGACAGGTAGACGGTGGTGACGATGCGGTCCAGGTCGAAGCCGCCGTGGCCCCCCACCCACCGCGGCAGATGCTGGCCGTAGAAGACGTAGACCAGGAACACCAACGCGGTGATCACCAGCGCCATGCCGACGATCCGCCGGGTGGCCTCGAGCACCACGATGACACAGATCACCCCCAGCACCAGGTCGGTCTGGGTGACGAGCCCCGACTTGAAGGCGATCTCCTCGTGCTCGATGAAGACGTAGCCGAAGGTCGCCAGACTGAGCGCCAGCCAGAAGAGATCCAGCGCCACCTGGGTCGGGCGCTCGCGCTCCGTCGCCTGGGTGAGGAACAACAAGGCGAACAGAACCAGCAGGAAAAGGCTGCGTTCCTGAAGGGGCGGCAACGGACTGAAGGCGTTCCAGACCGCGTAAGCCGACAGTCCGATCGCCAGCAGCCGGGTGATGATCCGGCCTATTGCTTCCACAGCCCCGCCTCCTTCCAATCCCCCACGGCGCCCGTATGAAAGAGCACGTCGATGTCCTTGGTCGGTACTGGACCGGCGGCATCGGACCGGCGGCGCCGCGGACGGGCGCCGTCGGTCCCATTGCCGTGGTCACGTGACGATGAGGCCTACTTCTTCCAGAGTCCGGCTTCCTTCCAGTAGCGCACGGCTCCCGGATGATAGGGGACCCCGATCTGGGTGGTCAGCACCGCCGGGTTGATCTGTGCGTACTTGAAGTAGCGCACGTCCTCCGCCAGCTTGTCCAGGTTCTCGTGAATCATCTTGATGACCCGGTAGACCAGTTCCTCGTCGGCGTCCGCGCGGACGGTGAGGAGAGGGCCGCCGATGTCGAAGGTCTCGACGGCCTTCTCGAAGGTGGGCGTGCTCGCCGGAATGGTTTGCCGCGTCATGTACGGGAACTGCTTGACCATCTTCTCCACCGCCTGGGGCTCCGGCGGCAGGTACCGCGCGCCCTTCTCGGCGTGCAGGCGCAACGCCGCGGGGATCGGGCTCAGCCCGGAGACCATGGTCGGCATGGCGACGATGTTGCCGTCGCCGAGCTGCGTGTACAGGTCGCTCATACCCGCGTACACGGGCTTGAAGTCCTTCTTGTAGGTCAATCCGTGGGCCTTCATCAGGGGCACCATGAAGGCATCCCAAGTCCGGCCGGTGCCCACGCCCACGCGTTTCCCCTTGAGGTCGGCGAACGAGTTGACGGGACTGCCGGGCAGTGTGTGAAGCGTGAAGGCGTTGGGGTAAAGGCCCATGACCAGGGCCAGGGGGTGCTTCTTCTTGAACGTCAGGACTCCGTGGTACGCGGGGTACGAGTTGTTCGACGCGATGACGCCCATGAAGATCTGCTTGCGGTCGATAAGGCGTACGTTCTCGCGCGAGCCCTCGGTCACCGCCGCGGTCACCGGGATCTTCATGTTCTCTTCCAGCAGCTTGGCCACGCCGCCCGCCACCACGTAGAAGGCTCCGCCGATGCTGGCGCCGCCGATCTCCAGGCTCGATGGCATCTCGGCCGCGGTCGCCCGCTGCGGCCCCGCCGCCCACGCCATGGCCGCCACCGCGACCGCCACCAGCAACCCCTTGAGTCTCAAGCTTCTCATGAAAACCTCCTGAACTGGTTGTTACGCGGCGCGCTGGCCGCTGTATACCACCAAGGCGCCGCCCGACGAATCCGCGTAAAATAGGATGGAACAGCGTCCCAGTCAACCGCAAAGAGTGTTAGCGCAAAGAGCCGCATGACTCGACCTCGAACTAGCTAGAACGGTCCCCCGCGATAGCCCAGCACGACGATTTCCGTCTTGCGCGGCAGCGCCGCCTTGCTGACAACCAGGGTGCCCTCCGGCACGGTGCGCGTGGGGAAGCCCTCGGTGAAGATGCGCACGCGCTCGAGGTCGTCGCGGTAGTGCATGGGGATCGCGATCTTCGGCTTGAGTTGTTCGACCACGCCGCGGGCGGTCCGAGGCCCCATGGTGGTGCGTCCGCCGATGGGCACCAGCGCCACGTCCACCTTGCCGAACTGCTTCAGTTGCCTGGCCGTGAGCCGGTGGGCCAAGTCACCCAGGTGCGCGACGCACAGCCGCCCGAGGTCGTAGACGAACGCCGCTCCCTTGAAGAGGTCGCCGTCGGGACGGCTTACGTAGATGGGCACGCTGTAGATCAAGACGTCCTTGACCGTGGTGCGGACCTGGTTCCATTCGTATGCGTAGGTGGTCTCCCGGAGACCCCGGAGAATCAGCGGCCGGCCGCGCACGATGGGTATCCAGTTATGGTTCTGGTGCTCCCGGCCGATGGTGACGGCTTCCGCGGTTACGTCCGGCGTGGGGTACCAGCCCGGCGCCAGCGGGTCCATGACGATGCGCGTGCCCCGGCTGGTGACGAGTTGGAAGAAGCTGTGGCCGAAGTAGTGCAGGGTGGCGTCGGGCGCGGCGGCATGCGCGGGCCGGAAGAAACGGCCCGCGAAGCCTTCCTCCTTGCAGGCGGCGAAGAGGGCGCCGTGGCAAAACACGAGGAAAAGGGTGACCGTGATCGTGATACGGAGCGCTGCACGCATCTTTCCAGCCTTCCCGGAACCGCACCCATCTTCGCCCAATGCATTCCGTTTGACAAGCTGACGGCCCGTGCCATAGAACGGCGTTGAGCGTATGCAAGAGTAGGTGCCCGCGCGTGCGCGCGCCAAGCTTCCACAGGAGTCAAACCCGACAGGAGGACATCCTTATGAAGGCATTATACCTGACCGTTGCGCTTCTTTTCCTGACCGTGTCCGCGGCGTGGGGCCAGAGCGAGGCCGTCAAAAAGCTGGCCAACTACAAGGGAGCGGATTACCACAAGATGCTGGAGGAGGGTGCCAAGAAGGAAGGCAAGGTGGTCTGGTACACGTCGCTGAGCGGCAAATCCTACAAGACCATCCAGGCGGAGTTCGCCAAGAAATACCCGGACGTGAAGATCGAAGTCTATCGGGCGGGCAGCAAGGACATTGCCGCCAAGATCCTCGCCGAGTACAAGGCCGGCAAATACCTCGTGGATGCCATCGAGAGCACCCCGGGCATCCTGCAGTTGCTCCGCGAGCGGAACATCATCACGCCCTACAGCAGCCCGGAGCACAAGAGGTGGCCGGATGAGCACCAGACCAAGGCCAAGAGCGGCGGGGTATGGTGGGTCACGGACCGCGAGTCCTTCATCGGCCTCGGATACAACACCGACAAGATGCCCAAGGAGAAGGCGCCCAAGAGCTTCGACGACCTCCTGAACCCGGAACTCAAGGGCAAGATCGTCATGAGCGTGCAGAGCACGGGCGACCGGATGCTGTCGAGCATGATCAACGTCAAGGGCGAGGAATATGTCGAGCAGCTCAAGAAGCAGCAGGTCAAGCTCGTGAAGATCTCGGGTACGGCCACTCGCGACCTGATCATCTCCGGCGAGTTCGTGGTGTCGCCTTCGGTGTTCCGCAATCACGCGCTCGTGAAGATCGCCGAGGGTGCGCCGATCGGATGGAACGCCTTGGACGAAGTCCCGACCAACGCCGGCGGTTCCGCGATCTTCGCGAATTCGCCGCACCCCCATGCCGCGCTTCTGCTTACCAACTTCGTCCTGATCGAAGGACAGAAGATCCTGCAGAAGTTCCACTACGGAATGGCGTGGCTGGACTATCCGTTCAAGCGCGTGTACCCCGAACGGGGAATGAGCTCGAAGGCTTACAACAGGATTTCCAAGAAACTCAACAAGCAGTTGCGTTCAATCGGCCGCCGCTGATGGACTTCACGGGCGATCCTCCGGTGCGCCCCGTGCAGTTGATCGTGCAACCCGAGGGCAGGGTACAGCCCCGCCCTCGGGTTGCCGGTGATTGCACGCGACCACTGTGTACGGGACCGGCCGTCACCAGGAATTTCCACCGTTGAGCAGAGACGAAGCAGCGTTCAAGGAGTCCGGTCCGACCAGGAGCGGAGCCTGGGCATTTCTCGATGTCCTCCGTCCCAGCAGGCAGGGCCGTGACTTTCCCCTGTGGTTGTTCATACCCTGCGCGCTCGTGCTCCTGTATCTCGTCATCCCGCCCCTGGTTTTCATCATCTATTCGAGTTTCGTTCCTTCCGAAGACTCGGACATCATCGGTCTGACGATTCAGAATTACTTCGATATCTTCGAGGGGCTGGACGAGTTCCAGACGCTGATCTGGAACTCCGTCGTGTTTTCCGTGGGCAGCGCCGCCTGGGCGCTTGTCTTCGGCACCGCCATGGCTTGGCTTGCGGAGCGCAGCAACGCGCCGTTCCGCGCCGTTGCCTACCTGGCGGCTTTCGTATCGTTCGCCGTCCCGGGGCTGGTCAAGGTTATCGGCTGGATCCTGCTGCTGGGGCCGGAGGCGGGCTTCATCAACATGGCCGTGAAATCGGTCACCGGCATCATGCCCCTCTTCAACCTCTTCTCCATGAGCGGCATGATCCTTGTGGAGGGCTTCCTCTGGACCCCCATCGTGTTCCTGCTCATGGCGACGCCGTTCCGGTCCATGGACCCGTCGCTGGAGGAGGCCGCGGTGGTGGCCGGCAGCAGCGACTGGCAGGTGTTCTGGAAGGTGACCCTGCCCATGGCCATGCCCAGCCTTCTCTCGGTGCTGATCCTCACCTTCATCCGCAGCATGGAGGCCTTCGAGATTCCCGCGCTGGTCGGTCTTCCCGCGGGCATCGAGGTCATGACCACGCAGATCTACCTCCAGTTGATCGAGGGGTTCGTGCCCGAGTACGGCTACGCCAGCGCCTATTCCGTGCTGCTCATCGCCCTGGTGGCCCTTTGCCTGGTTCCGTACTATCGCGTCACCCAGCACGCGCACCGGTTCACCACCATCACCGGCAAGGGGTTTCAGCCCCGGCGCAAGGACCTGGGACGGTGGCGCTGGCTGGGCGGCTTGGCCTTGCTGGGTCTGCCGATGCTCCAGCTTCTGCCGCTCACCGCGCTGATCTGGTCGAGCTTCATGCCCTACCTCGTGGTGCCCTCATGGGACGCGCTCTCCATGTTCACCCTGAACAACTACGTGGAAGCGTTCAGCGATGACAAGATCCTGCGCTCCATCACCAACAACGTCACCATCAGCATGGTGTCCGCCACCGCCTGCGTGGGCGTGGCGTTCGTCACCGCTTGGCTGGTGACGCGCACCAACATCAAGATGCGCTGGCACCTGGACCGGTTGACCATGGTGCCGCTGGTGTTCCCGGGCATCGTCATGGGGGTGGCCGTCCTGCAGACCTACCTCGTGGTGCCGATTCCCGTGTACGGCACCATCTGGATCCTGGTCATCGCGTTTTCGGCACGCTATCTGCCCTACGCCATGCGCTTCAGCCATGCCGGCCTCATCGGCATCCACAAGGAACTGGAGGAAAGCGCCACCGCCAGCGGCGCGAGCTGGGGCAACGTGGCGCGGAAGATCATGGTCCCGCTGATGATGCCGGCGCTTTTCGCCGGTTGGATCTACATCTTCCTCATCACCATCCGGGAGCTGTCCGTCGCGCTGTTGCTCTACAGCCCCGGCTCCGAGGTGATCTCCGTGGTCATTTGGGAGCTTTGGGACAACGGCCACGTAGGGAGTCTGTCGGCTTTCGCCCTGGGCATCAGCGTCGGCACCGTTGTCCTGGCCAGCCTCTTCTACAAGCTCAGCCGCCGCCATGGGCTGGACGTCCGTTAGCGGAGCGAACCCGGGAACAAGGTCGAGGCCGGCGACGGTATGACCGCCAGAACCACGCCCCCTTTCCGCGCCGACCACGTCGGCAGCCTCTTGCGTCCGGCCGGGCTCAAGGACGCCAGGGTGCGCCTCCTGGGGCCGGACACGGCCGAGAGCAACCTCGGCCCCCACGGCAACGAAGAGCTGGCGCGCATCGAGGACGGTTTCGTCCGGGACGTCATCGCGCTGCAGAAGCGCGTGGGGCTGCGGTCGGCCACGGACGGGGAGTTTCGCCGCCGAAGCTGGTTCAGCGAGTTGATGATGACGTGGGATGGGTTCTCCGCCACCCGCCAAGGCGCCTCCTCTCCCTTCGGTTGGCGCAACGAGGAAGCCAAGCAGCAGGACTTCACCGTGGTGTGGGTGGAAGGCAGGATACGCTGGCGTCCCAGCGCCGTCGTCCGTGCCTTCGAGTTCCTCGAGGCCAACACCGACGCCAAGCCCAAGGTCACCATCCCCGCGCCACCCGTGGTCTATTGCTTCGCCGGCGGCGACCCGGGGGTCCGGGGTTCCGTGTACACTGACGTGGATGCCTTCTGGGAGGACCTTGTGGCCGCCTACCGCCAAGAGTTGGCCGCGTTGGTGAACGCCGGCGCGCGCTACATCCAGCTCGACGACGTGGCCATCCCGTTCCTGTGCGATCCCACCTACGAGGACGTGTTCCGCTCCTGGGGCTCGGGTTCCCAAGCCGTACTGGCCGAGTACGCACGCCGCATCAACCAGGCCCTCGAAGGCCTGCCCGAGGACGTCACCGTCACCATGCACCAGTGCCGCGGCAACCGCGAGGGACTGTGGGCCGCCGCCGGCGGCTACGATCCCGTGGCAGAAGTGCTCTTCAACGAGATCAACGTCCAGGGCTACTTTCTCGAATACGACACCCCCCGCGCCGGCACCTTCGAGCCCCTGCGCTTCCTCCCCGCCGGCAAGGTCGTCGCCCTGGGCATCGTCTCCACCAAGGGCCCGACCCTCGAATCCGCCGACCATCTCAAGCGCCGCATCGACGACGCCGCCCGCTACGCTCCCCTCGAACGCCTCGCCCTGGCGCCCCAGTGCGGCTTCGCCAGCTCGGTCAAGGGCAACCCGCTCGCCGAAGCCGACGAAGAAGCCAAGCTTGCACGCATGGTGGAAGTCGCGCACGACGTGTGGAGCGACGCCTGACCTGTCACGGGTCGCGAGACGGGATTTACTATACCCAACAAATGTCCGGTCCGACCGACACCATCGATATCGACTTCCTTTGGTATGGTCAGAGTGTGCCGGACCACGTTCTGGCGGTCGTGGAGAGGGCCGGCAAGGCGTGGTCATACCGGCTGAAGGACGTTCTCGGCCCGCACCGGTTGACGGATGGCGTTGTCACCAGGCTCGGACTGGGCGAAAGAGGACATGCAGTCCCCTACTACAACGACGGAATTCTCGTGGACGCGGAGTTGGGCTCCTACTCTTTCGGCGGGTTGATGGGCACCTTTTATGGACCCGTTCATGAGGAAGCGGCTGGACGGACGACGTCAACGCCGCCCTGGCGGAAGCCGCCGAGGGTCCCTTGAACGGGATACTGGAGTACTGCGACCAGCCGCTGGTATCGAGCGACTTCAAGGGGAATGCCGCTTCTTCCATCGTCGACGGACTCTCCACGGTCGCCCTGGACGAGAGAATGGTGAAGGTCCTGTCATGGTGCGACAACGAATGGGGCTACAGTTGCCGTGTGGCGGACCTGGTCGTCATGATGGCCGAAAGAGAGGGGGCTTGACGGCCTCGCCCCGTGCATTCGCCATGATCGAAGGCGGTCGGGAGACACCGCCGACGGTCGCGCAACCGTCGTGTCGCGGGCCGTTACTCTCGCACCACCCGGGCGCCTTCGATACGGACCCCGTAGTCCCGCACCGCGCGCTCGGCCGTAATGTAGCCTCGGTCGAGGTCGCGCTGGATCAGTTCAAACGCCCGCTCCTCCGGCGGCCCCCAGCCGCCGCCTCCGCCGGTCTCCAGGGTCACCCGGTCGCCGGGCTGAAGCTTGTAGTTCCGCGCCTTGCCCATGATCTCGGTTTCGCCCGATGCCTTGATGATGGTGATGCAGCCCGGCTCCGCCGCCTTGCCGCCACGCACGCCCCAGGGTGGGCACTTCCTGCGGTCGAGGTTCGTATTGAGGGTGCAGGGATGGCTGATCTCGTACTCCTTACGGAAGCCCAAGCCGCCGCGGAACTTCCCGGGTCCGCCGGAATCCTCGCGCAGCGAGAGGGAACGCACGCGGAACGGCAACAGCGACTCCTGCAACTCCATGGGGATCAGCCGCGTGTCGCCGTGCGCCATGGTTCGGAAAGGACCCGAGCCGTCGTGGCCGTCGCCCGCGCCCCAGCCGCCGTGCCCGCTGTCGTGGCCGTGAAAGCGCCTCCCGTCGGCCCAGTGTCCATGCATCATGAATCCCGAATGGGTGCCGAAATGGGCGCCGGTGGCGAGGTGCGGGAGTGCATCCTCCAGACAACGGATGACCGTATCGATGACGGTGGGGAAGGGCGTGGAGTAGTTGAGCATGGGCGCGTCGGGCCGAGCGCTCAGGATCTTGCCCTCCGGCAGGATCAGCTTGAGCGGACGGAAGACGCCTTCGTTGGCGGGCTCGCGCGGGGCGATGAGGTATTTGAAGGCGACCCGCGCGGCGGTGACGCCGCCGCCGAAGTAGCCCGAGTTCACCGGACCCGGCACCTGATCGGCGAGCCCGGAGAAGTCGATGGTCATCTCCTCGCCTTCGACGGCGACCCTGACGTGGATGGGCACGGGGTCGGTGCCCAGGGAGTCGTCGTCCAGGAACGCTTCACTTTCGTAGGTCCCGTCCGGGATTTCGCGGATGCGGGCGCGTGAAGACGTCTCGCCTTGAGCCATGATGGTCTCGACCGCGGCGAAATAGGTCTCGGCGCCGTACCTGTCGGCGAGCGTCAGGGTGAGATCTCGGCCCAGCAAACAGCCCGCGAGCTGGGCCGAGATGTCGCCCATCACGTCCACCGGCATGCGCGTGTTGTTCTCGATGATGCGGTAGATTTCCTCGACGGGTTCGCCCTTGGACCAGAGCTTGATGGTGCGGAGCTGCAGACCTTCCATGAAGATGTCGGTGGAGCCGTGCATCACGCCGCCGATGTCGATCCAGTGGACGTTGAGGGCGAAGAATCCCAGCAACGTCGAACGCGCCGGGCCGCCGTAGATGGGCGTGTACATGACGGTGTTGTTGAGGTGCTGTCCCTGCACCGCCGGATGGTTGCACACGACCACGTCGCCGTCGAAGAGCCTTTCCCGACCGTATATCCGGAGGCCGTCACGCACCGCGGTACCCACGGCATCGGCGACGAAGGGCGGCATGCCGCCGGTGGACTGGGCCACGAGTTGCCCGTTAACGTCCACCAGGCCGACGGCGAAGTCCTTGTACTCGTAGACGTACGAACTGAACGCCGTGCGCGTGATGTTGGCGTCGATCTGGTTGGTGATGGAAACGACGCCGCAGCGGATCACCTCGAGCGTGATGGGGTCGATCCGCTGCTGGATGTCCGGCACGTCGGTGGCGATGGTCTTGCTCATCGTTTCCCCGTGTTCGCCCTAACCGCACTCGATGCGGATCTCGCCCATCTCTCCGACCTGGAAGCGGTCGCCCGGCCGGATCAGGGTTGTCGAGCCGTACTCCTCGATGACCGCGGGTCCCTGGGCCGCGAACCCCGGCTCCAGTCCGTCGCGGTCGTAGATCACCGTTTCCACCGTGCCTTCGGTGACTCCGAAGTAGACGGGTCGCGTGTGTTCCGGCATTCCGCCGGCGGGCATCGTGCGCCGCAGGTTCGCGATGTCCGGGCGCCGCAGCCGGGCGAAGGCCGAGAGGTGAAGGGCCTGGAACTCCGTGGGCGCTTTCGAGTCCGCGTGGCCGTAGCGGCGCTTGTAGTCGCGCTCGAAGGCGGCCCTGATCTCGGCTAAGGCCCGCAGACCCGTGACGGGCACATGGATGTTGTGCCGCTGGCCGTGGTAGCGCATTTCCGCCTTGCGCTCGAAATAGACGTCGGCGGCGCCGAAGTCCCGGCGCAGGATGTCCGCGGTATCGCCTTCCATGCCCCGGAAGCCGCCGTCCATTGCCGCTGCCAGCGCGTCGTCGAGGATGCCGGTGAAAGTCTCCGACGCATCGACCCGCGCGTCCGCCAGGAGCATCCCGATGGCGGAGAAGTTGCCGGGCTCCGGCGGGACGACGATGGCCGGGATGGACAGTTCACGCGCCAGCGCGGAGGCATGCAGCGGCCCGCCGCCGCCATAGGCGAACAGGACGAAATCGCGCGGGTCTAGCCCGCGTTCGACCGAGACCTGGCGGATCGCGCCGGCCATCAGCACGGTGGCGATGGACACGATGCCATCGGCGGTGCGGATCAACCCGGCTTCACCCTTGTAACCGAGCGGTTCCGCCGTCTTCGCGGCAATGGCCCAGCGCGCCGACTCGACTCCCAAGCTCATCTCGCCGCCGAGAAACCGATCAGGGTTGAGCCGGCCGAGCACGAGATTCGCATCGGTGACCGTGGGCTCGGTGCCGCCGCGCTGGTAGCAGACCGGTCCCGGAGCGGCCCCGGCGCTTTGGGGTCCTACGTGCAACCGGCTCTGGTCGTCCAGCCACGCGATGGAGCCGCCGCCCGATCCGACTTCCACGATGTCGATGACCGGCCACTTGATGGGAAAGCCGCGCACGTAGCCGTTCACGTAATAGACCGACTCCACGCTGTAGCGGCCGTGTTCGACCAGGGCGCATTTCGCCGTGGTGCCGCCCATGTCGAAGGCCACGACGTTTTGGATGTCCAGCGCTTCGGCATAGGCGCCGGCGCCGATGCATCCCCCGATGGGTCCGGATTCCACCAGCCCGACGGGTTGCCGGCAGGTACGGTCCACCGACAGCAGTCCGCCGTTGGAGCCCATCATGAAGAGCGAGCCGCCGTAGCCTCGTGAGCGGAACTCGTCCTCCAGACGGCGGACGTAGGTGTTCACCTGCGGCCCCACGTAAGCGTTGGCCGCCACCGTCGAGGTACGTTCGTACTCGTACCATTCGCGCGTCAACTCGGTGCTGTGGGTGACGTAGACACCGGGCAGCAATCGCTTGAGGATATCCGCCGCCTGTTCTTCGTGCTCCGGGTTGAGATACGAGCTCATGAAAAAGACCGCGACCGCCTCGATATCGAGCCGCTTCAACTCCTCCGCGACGGCTTCGAGGGCGCCGGCGTCGAGCGGCACCAGCACGTCACCGTGTGCGTCGATCCGCTCGGGCACTTCGAAACGCAACTCGCGCGGGATCAGGGGTTCATCCCGCCGGTAGTGCAGATCAAAGGGGTCGGGCCGGTTGGCGCGGGCGATTTCAAGAACGTCGCGGAAACCCGCAGAGGTCACGAGGGCGCACTTGGCCCCGCGCCGCTGGATCAGGGAGTTGATGACCAGCGTGGTGCCGTGATTGAGAAAGTTGGCCTCGGCGGGCGCCAGGCCTGCCTTGTCGAAGCAGTCGAGAATTCCGTCGACGAAGTTCCCGTACGTCGTCGGACTTTTCGTGTAGATTGCCTCGCCGGTGTCATGATCGAAGCCGACCAGGTCGGTGAAGGTGCCTCCGATATCCACGGCGACGATGTACGGCATGCGATTCCTATACGCGGATTGACCGCGGCTCACTTCAATCGGGTACGAGGCTCAACACGAGCAGCGCCGTCTTCACAAGGTTCGTCACGGTTCTCCGGCACACTGCACTCACGGGCTCACTCTGTCGCAGGCAGGATGATGAGCTGCAGCCGGTTCCCGGCGGGATCGTAGAGATAGACGCTCTTCTCGCCGGGGGCGCGCTGCGCGGCGCGCAGGTCCCCTTCGAGGTAGGCGCCGTGGGCTTCCAGCTTCTCGTAGATCTCGTCGTATTCCTCGATCGAGCCGACGCTCATGGCGAGATGCGCCCCCTTGTAGCGCAGCCCGGCGCCGGGGTCCGGTACGTTGCCGGAGTCGGGTCCGGAGAAGCGCGAGCGCTGGGACAGTTCGTGGACCTTCTCCAGGAACAGGAGCTGGCCCGTGCCGTTTTTGAGGATGAGCCGTCCGTTGCCCAGTTCGCCCTCATCGCGGCAGATCAATTCCATGCCCAAGGCGCCGGCGTAGAACCGTTCCGCCGCTTCCAGGTCGGTGACCTCCATGGCGAGATGGCTGATGTCTTCGTAGCGGATCACGATGGCGCCCCTTCCTTGCGCACCGAGAACTCCAGGATGTTGTCGTCCGCGTCGCGCACCCGGATGGTGCGGTCGAGAGGCACCTCCGGCGGATAGGTCACGGGCCCCTCGTAGGGCGTGTCGCTGCGGCGCAACTGCTCCAGCAGATCGTTCATGGCGGCTTCGGTGAGCAGGAAGCCGATGCGCGGCATCGCGGCCTGTCCTTGCGGCGCCAGCGGTTCCTGCGCCAGGCAGATCTCGAACCGGTGTCCGCCCATCTCCACGAAGGACATCACCGGGAAGCCCTTGTAGAGCCGGTGCGTGTTGAGGTTCTGGATGCGCAACGGTTTGGCGCCCAGCAGGTCCTCGTAGAAGCGGTGCGCCCGCGGAATGTCCTCGACGACGAAACCGCAATGATCGAAAGTCCGGATACGCGCCATGGCTTGTTTCTCCTCCCGAGTCCGTCACCACAGGGTGCCGGAGCCGTGGGCGTTGTGGGAGACCGGCGCGAGCACCTGGTAGGGGTCGCCGTAGGCGGAGGCCGCTTCCAGCACCTCGGGGTGGTGCAGCAGCGAGCGGTCGAGCATGCCCTGCTCGTGCACGATGGGCCGGTCGTCGATGTAGAGCCGCGCGTTCATCACCGAGCCGTCCACGTGGCGGAAGTCCGGGTTCTTGCGGTCCGTTCCCAGGCCCACCCACGGCATCTTGCTGATCAGCTCCCAGTGCATGGGGTCGGCGATGCCGTGCTGGATGGAGGCCTTGGGGTGGTAGCCGAACATGATCTCCACCAGCCGGTTGGAGCCCGGCACGTTCTTGAAGAGCTGCCGGCATTCCTCGGCCAGCTCGCCGCCCTCGGCTTCCACCACTTCGCTGTCCTTTACCACCCACTTCATGGGCGCGGGCAGCTCTCCCGCCACCCCCTGCACGCAGCTCAGGTAGACCTCGCCGTCGGCCTTGCCGCTGCCGTTGAACACGCCGCAGCGGCCCCACGGGAAGTGGCAGCGGCCGGGAGGGTCGCCGGCCCGGAACTGCATGCCGTACAGCCGGGTGCCGTCGTAGGTGGCGGTGAGACGGCTGCCGAAGTCGTCCTCGATGCGCACCACCTTGCCCGCGGCCACCACCTCCCGGACCTTCTCGGCGAGCTTCCACAGCACCGGGTTGGGGAAGCGGGCGTAGTCCCGCGCAAGCAGGCCCGGCGTGCCCTCGAAGTAGATGAAATACGGCTTCATGCGCTGCTCCTGGAGCTGCGTGCCGCTCTCCTCGCGCTTGCGCCCCAAGGCCCGGTGGCCCGGCGTGAAGGTGATGAACACGGGCCACACCCAGATCACCACGTCACAGGCGTGCATGGCCTCAAGCACCGCCTGGGGCACCCGGCCGTACCGCGAGATGGGCTCGGTGATGAGCGACATGGGCTCGGCCCCCATGAACTTGAGCCCGGCGGAGATGGCTTCCATGGAGGCAGCGTCGCTGCGGCGGTCGGCCAGCAGCAGCACTTGGTCGCCGGGGCGGATGTCCGACGCCTCGATCATGTTCTTGACGCCGTCCATCATGTCCGCGATGTCATAGTCGATCATGTGCGTGTCCTTGTCTCGGATAAGAGGTGTGACGCATGAGGTGTGACGCATGTTGCCAGGGGCCTGCCCGGGAAGTCCTTACCGTTCGTCCTGAGCCCTCCGACAACGCGCGGGACGAATGGAATTTTCATTGAGTTACCTCAACTCAACCGTTCGCCCTGAGCGTAGCGAAGCGAAGTCGAAGGGCGCCAACCGTGTTTTTCAACGGCCTCCTAATGCGGATGTCCCCGGTTCTCGCCTACTTGCAGTCGGTTGCCGAAGGGGTCGTAGAAGTAGACCGTCTGCATGTCCGGCTCGTGCCATGGGATACGGTCGCCGAACGGCCCCCAGTACCGCTCGACGTTGGTCAGCCCGGACACGAAGGCGTCGTAGTCGCCGATGGCCACCTTCACGTCCACGTGGGGACCGCGCGAGTAGTGGCTCCGCTGGGTCATCTCCGGCACCTGGCGCAGGATGAAGAGTTGCCCGGTATCGGCGATCGACAGCGTCAACTGGTCGTCGCCCGGCACCTGGTCCGTGTCCACCAGTCCCAGCGTGTTCCGGTACCAGTCCTCCGCCTGAGCCAGATCGGTCACCTCCAGGCGTACATGGCTGAGGCGGCATAACCCCAGATGGCCTTGGCCCGGGTCGGAGCAGCGCTGGTCCTCCCGCCTTGCCGACAGCTCGAAGACGAACTCGCCGGGCTCCCGTATCCAGAGCGACCCCGCGATGGGACTCGACGCCGGGTACTCCACCGGGCCATCGACGGGAACGTTGCGTTCGCGCAGAAGCTCCGCCGCTTCCTCCAGGCTCCGTTCGTTCAGTTCCAGTCCCCACACCGGTCCTTCCATGGGACGGATGGGCTTGGGAATGGGCTCTCCCTGGAGGGCGTAGCCGAAGCCCCCGTGGTTGGCGAGCACGAAGAACGCCATTTCCGGGACCTCGCGGTTGAGCCCGCGCAGGTTGGCGTTCACCAGCCGGCGGAAATCGGCTCCCAGGACCTGGGTGAGGAACACGATGGACAGTCCCAGGTCGTTGGTGGGCACCACGCCGTGATCGAGTCGGACAACGGGAGCGTCGTTCGTGCTCATGGTTCCGGTCTCCTTGTGGGAGTCTTGCGTCCTACGGCCGGGCGTACTTGTCCTTGCGCGGCCCCTCCGCCGTATGCGCGGCGCGCGCCCATTCCGGACGGTAGCCGTCCTCGGTGACCGCGGCGGTGGTGTAGCCGCCGTCCACGTACAAACTTTCCCCGGTGACGAAGTCGGACTCGTCGCTGGCGAGGAAGATGGCGCCGCCGATGAGGTCCTCCGCCTTGCCCATGCGCCCGAACGGGATGCGCCGGCGCCGCTCGGCCCGTTCCACCTCGTGGGCGTAGGGGATCGATTCCATGCCGCCGTGCACCAGGCAGTTCACGTTGACGCCGTAGTAGCCCAGCGCCTGGGCGATGGCGCGGTTCATGGCGTCCACCCCCGAGCGCGTGGTGCACCAGGCCGCCGCCTCGCCGGACCCCAGCCGGCCGACGATGGAGGACAGGTTGACGATCTTGCCGCCGCGGCCCTGTTCCGCCATCTGCCGGCCCACGGCCTGGCAGGTGAGGAAGAAGGCCTTGAGCCCCACGGCCAGCGCGTGGTCGAAGTCCTCTTCCTTGAAGGTCAGGAATCCCTGGTTGTGGGCCGTGCCGGTGCCGTTGAAGAGGATGTCGATGCCGCCGAACTCCGAGACCACCCGTCGCACCATCTCGTCCACCGCGGCCTTGTCGGTGACGTCCACCTGCAGGGCCAGCGAGTTTCTTCCCAGCTCCTTGACCTGGGCCGCCACCGCTTCGGCCTTGTCCGGGTCTTCGTCCACGGCCACGACGTGCGCGCCTTCACGGGCGTACGCCGGGGCCACGACGCCGCCGATACGGGCGCCCACCCCGGTCACCACCGCGATCTTGTCTTCAAGTCTCATACCGTAACTCCTCGTGTGCTTGTATGTCCCGGCGCCAACCGGGTCTGGACGCTCCTGGTGTGCCGCGTCCCAAACAAGCCTGTGAATCCGTGAGTCATCTTGGCCGTCGGCCGCGTCGTTCTTGCCGGACGGGCGGCATGGTCGTCCCGTCGCCGGATCCCGGCGCTTCGTTCACGCGGTGCCGGGGTCCCACCCCTGCGCGCCCGCCTTGGCCCACTCCGGTCGGAAGCGGTCGTCGGTGACGGCGGCTACGGTATAGCCGCCGTCCACGTAGAGCACCGTGCCGGTGATGTAGGCGGCGTCGTCCGAGGCCAGGAACACCGTGGGCGGACCCATGTCCTCCGGGTACTCGGTGCGGCCCAGGGGGAGGCGCCGGAGCCGCTCCAGCACCCCTTCCGAGTACGGCGGCCGCTGGGTGTTGCCGCGCGCGACGCCGTTGACGTTGATGCCCCAGAAGCCCAGGGCGTGGGCCATGGAGCGCGTGAGCCCATCCACCGCGCCGCGGTCGGCGGCCCAGTCCACGGCCTGCCCCGGCCCCAGCTTGGCCACGATGGACGTGAGGTTCACGATCTTGCCGTAGCGCCGCTTGACCATCTCGTTGGCCGCGGCCTGCCCCGTGAGGAAGTAGGGCTTGACGCCGCGCGCCAGCGTGTCGTCGAAGTCCTCTTCCTTGAAATTCAGGAACTCCTGGTGATGCGGGCGCGCGGTAGCGTTGACGAGGATGTCGAGCCGGCCGTAGGTCTCCACCGTGCGCCGCACCATGGCTTCGACTTCTTCCTTCTCACGCAAGTCCACGCCCACGGCCAGAGCATTGCGGCCTGCCGCGCGCACGCGCTCCGCCGCGGCGTCCGCGTCCTCCTGCTTCCAGTCCGCGCACACCACGTCCGCGCCCTCGGCGGCGAAGGCCTTGCTGATGATGCTGCCGAACTCGGCGTTGGCGCCGGTGACGATGGCGATCTTGTCCTTCAAGCGCATTCGGGTCTCCTGACGAGTCAATGTCACGGCCGCCCTTCGGGAGGATACCCGGAGACGGGCGGTCCGGTTGAAGATACACTTGCACATACTGCGTTGCACGCTGCCGGTCAAACCCGGAGGCGCGCTCTGCCAACACCCGAATCGTCATTCCCGCGGAAACGGGACTCCAGGCGGTGCGGGGTGGGGAAACGGGGCCGCCGGTCGTATTGCCAACCCTGGGTCGGGTGATGTATCGTCCATGCGTGTCACGGACAAACAAGGGCAGGGGAGACCGTCGGCAACCGTAGCCTCGCTCCCTGCCTCGGAGGACGCACCCATGGCCACCAAGGAACAGATCGAAGCCGCGGAGAAGAAGGTCTACGCCCAGAAAGACATCGGTGAGTTCATGACCACGTGGAAGGACTTCCCCAGGCCCGGGCTGGCAGCGTGGTCGGAGCGGAAGAAGGCGGGCCTGATGAGCACGGCCCGGAGCACCCGCTACACCCCCAAGTTCCGGCCGTTCGACATGCTCAACGTGCCCAACCAGGCGCTGGTGTTCCTGGAGAACGAGAACCACCGCATCGGCGCCGAGAGCGTGGTGGGCGTCCAGGACGCGTTCCACCGCTACGTCGACTGCGACATGGTCTACTTCCAGTTCTGCGGCAACACCACCGTGGAGACGGAGTTCGGCGTCTACGAGATGACGCCGGGCGAGGTGATGCTGGTCCCCGGGGGCATCTCCCATCGCTCCATCGGACGCGACGACAGCCTGCGCTACTTCTGCATCAACCGCGAGGCCGTGGACTACGTCCTGGACGAAGAGCAGTACACGAGCCACCAATCGTTCGTCGTGAAGCGCCACGGCGGCCCCAACTGGAGTGGCCTGGAGGCGCCCAACGAGAACGTCCGCGGACAGGTCATCGAGAAGATGCACTTCTGGGACGACGGCCCCGACGACCTCACGGTGGTGGAGCGCGAGTACGACTCCCTGGTGGGCGTTTCCACGCTCAAGCCGAAGCAGCAGGAGAGCGGCATCCGCAAGCTGCGCGCCTTCGACCACTTCACCATGGTGCTGGGGAAAGCCGGCGGCGAAGCCGCGCTGCTGGCGCTGATGGAGTCCCAGAGCATGCGCGTGCGCACCTACAACATGCAGGACGAGCAGTTCGCCTTCCACCGCGCGCTGCAGAGCGAGGAGGTGCGCATCCAGTTCCGCGGCGACGCCCTCGACCTCTCCGAGTTCGAGAACGTGGCCGTGTCTCCCGGCGAGATCACCATCATCCCGCTGGGCATCTCCCACAGCGTCATCAGCGTGCCGCCGGACAGCGAGGAGTTCCTGCGCCTGAACTTCTACAGCAAGCTGCGCTGGCACGTGCCCATCGATCCTACGCGGCACGTCTACAACAGCACGTTCACGGTGGAGAGCACGGTGCACAAGGAAGCCGACTGGTGGAAGACCGCGGCCAACGCCTGAAGGCGACGCGGCGAGACGCGCGGGGTCGGTGCCGGGCGGCTCATGCCGGCAGCCGCGGGAAGAATCGTTAAAGACGCACGCGAAGGAGGGACACCACATGGCCATCAAGGAGATCAACACCTATTCCTTTATCGGCAACCTCGGCGGCCACGAGCCCGAGCGCGAGTGGAAAGAGATCGACGAGGACAGGGACGTCATCAACTGCACCGAGACGTTCGAACGTCCGTGTTTGCTGTTGAAGCCCCTGAGCGTGTTGACGACGTCCCTTCCGGGGGAGAACGGCGAAGAGCGCCGCCTTCCGGTGCTGTCCAATGACGACGTCAGCATCGAGCTGGTGACCGGCGCCTTTGCCGAGCCCGCCGCGGCCTCGCGGGACCGGCACCTGGTGTGCGTCCAGGTGGGCGGCTCCGGCAAAGTGCCCACCGCGAAAGGGGACTTCGAGCTGGCTCAGGGGGAGGTGCTGGCGCTGCCTCCGGGGGTGGCGCGCGCCAATCCCGCGGGCGGCACCCGCCTGGTGGTGTACACCCGCGAGCCCCTGCACGTGGCCAAGGGGTACCCGGCCAAGGACGAGCGCACCACCGCGGCGGAATGCCTGGTGCTCAAGCCCTCGGAGGTGCTGGACCAGGTGGACGAAGGGCCGTCGGGCGGCCGGCACTTCGAGCTCATCGAGAACGAGGACCTGATGGTGGAGATGACCGTCCGCGCCGATTCCCAGCGCATCTACCACCGCGGTTTCAACCAGGACGAAGTCGCGTTCCAGTTGACCGGACAGCGCGGCACGCGCACCACCCAAGGCGAGTTCATGCTCGACACCGGCGACATGCTGTGGATTCCGCCCGGCTGCTCGCACCGGAACATCGGCGACATGCTCACCACGCGCATCATCCTCTACACCCGGAACCCGCTGGCGCTCTCGCAGGAGTACACCAGCCGCGCGGAGCAGGTGGCGCAGGCCGGATAGGCTGGCTTACGCGCCGCCCAGTTGCAACGTGCGGCGGCCGAAGAAGAAGTACAGCACCACCAGCGGCACCATGAAGGCCAGCAGCAGCAGGGAGATGGCCGCCGCCACGGTGGACTCGCCGCGGGTGACGAAGCTCAGCACCAGCGTGGGCAGGGTCTGGTTGTCCTTGGCGGTCAGGAAGGCCGCCAGGGTCAGCTCCCGGTATGACAGCAGCGCGACCCAGATCCAGGCGTAGAGCGTCGCCGGCGCCAGCAGCGGCACCAGGATGTTCCGCAGCACGCCGAAGGGGCCGAGGCCCGAGACGTAGGCGGCTTCGTCCAGCTCCTTGTGAATCTGCAGCAGGGCGTTGTTGTAGACCCGCGTGGGGAAGCTGATGCGCGCGATCACGAAGACCACCAGGATGATGTACACGGTGTTGTAGAACGGGATGTACTCCGGGATCCAGAACAGCGCGATGACCAGGATGGCCACGGAGAAGATGAGGTTGGGGACCGCGTGGGGCAGGAACGCGATCATGTCCACCAGCCACGCGTAGCGGAACCCGGAGCGGATCACCACCCACGAGATCGCCAGCCCGACGAACATCAGGATCGTGGGCACGGTCAGGGTCAGGATCGCCGTGTTCTTGGTGGCCATCCAGAAGATGTCCCAAGGAATCTGGCGGAAGTTGTCCAGTGACACGAACGCCAGTGCCTGCATGGAGAACGGCTGGAAGTAGGGCATCAGCGAGGCCCACACCAGGGCCAGGAACGGGAACACGATGCCCAGCCCCAGCTTGATGCCGATGAACGCCCAACCCACGATCCACCACCGCCCCAGCGGGACGATGTTGGGACGGTAGCTCTTGCCGGTGACCACCGTGTAGCGGTGGGAGCGGCCGATCACCTTCAGATACCACCAACTCAGCAATAGCCCCACCACGATCATCAGCACGCTTGCGGCGCCGACGATGCTGAAGTTCGGCGGGCCTTCCTGCGGATCCGCCTCGTTGAAGACGAAGGTGCTGAAGGTGAAGATGCGGTTCGCCATGCCGATGATGGCGGGGACGTCGAACGAGGCGAGGCCGATGGTGCCGATGTAGATGCCCGCGGCCAGGATGCCGGGCCACATGAGCGGCAGCGTCACGTGCCAGATGCGCTGGGGGAAACTCAGGCCATGGATCTGCGCGCTCTCCTCCAGGGCCGGGTCCATGGCGCGGAACGTGGCCGCCAGCATGATGAACGCCAGCGACGAGAGCCCCAGCCCCGAGATGAACCCCATGCCCGACACCGAGACGATGTTGATGGGCGGGGAGTCGATGAACGGCAGCAGGTCCATCAGCCAGTGATTGATGGTGCCGATCCGCGGATGGAACATGAACAGCCAGCCCAGGGCGCCGAAGGTCCCCGGGATGATGGCGCTGGCGGTCATCAGCGGGAACACGAGGCTCCGGCCGGGGAGGTCGGTACGCTCCGCCAGCCACGCGATGGGCACGGCGAAGACAAGGGCGACGAACACCGTCACCGCCGTGAAAACGGCCGTGTTGTACAACGCCCCGTAGACGAAGGGGTCCAGGTAGAGGTCGCTGAAGTTCTTGAGGGTATAGACCGAGGAATCCAGCGGGTCCTGGAAAGCGATGTCCAGGATCACCGCCAGCAGGACCAGGACCACGGACAGCACCGCGCCGGTGAAGGCGATGAGGGCGAAGCGCGCGCCCAGGAAACGCCCCAGGCGCGCGCCCGCCGGTCTGTCCGCTGTTACGGTGGTGTCCACAAAGCCGGCCTCGGGAATCTACTTCTTCTGACCCACCAGGATCTTCTTGTACTCGCCCTTCCACTTCTCCACCGTCGGCTTGACCTTCATGTAGGTCGGGATGCTGATGTACGGCGGCGCCACGCCCCGGTCCCTGAGGTCCTTGGCGATCTTGTACATGTTGTTCTCGGGATAGAAGCTCGTGTCCGCCAGTTCCCACTTCCGGTTGAGCGCCTGTCCCTCGGGCGTCTGCATGAACACCATGAACAGCTTTGCCGTGTTGGGATACTTGGCCTGCTTCAGCAGCCCCATGTACGAGTGGGTCAGGTTGCTGGTTTCCTCGATGTAGGCCATCTTCAGCGGCGCGCCCTTGGCCGCCCCTTTCCAGACGTTGTTGGCGCTGCACATCATCGCCAGCCCGACGAACTCGCCGCTGGCGATGCGGTTCTCGTCGCCGCAGCCGATGAGGCCGACGATGTGTCCCTTCTTGACCATCTCCGACAGCAGGCCGCGGATGCGCGCCGCCTTTTCCTCATCGAAGGTGCCCTGCTGGCTCACGCTGGCGCGGTCCCACACCGCGGCGTAGGTGGTGGAGGCCAGCTTGCCCTTCCAGAAGGGGTCCAGCAGGTCTTCCAGCTTGCTGGGCACCTTGTCCTCGGGCACCAGCCGCGTGTTGTAGGCGAAGCCGCCGATGCGCGTGTGCTCGGGAATGGCCCCGCCCCCGGGCACGATGGCGTCCTCGGGGATGCGCGGATAGACCTCGCGCCAGTTGTCGACCTCCGCCAGCATGTTGGCCTTCAGAAGCCGCGGGATCGTGGACTGCGTGCCGTTGAACACGTCCGTCGAAGGCTGACGGCCGGCCTTGGCTTCCTTCATCAACCGGGCGGCGAAACGGTTCTGGTTGGGAAAGTCGACGTATTCCCACTTCACGTCGATGCCGTACATCTTCTTCATCGCCGCGAGGACTTCCTTTCTCGCACGGACATCCTCGAGGACGGAGTGGGCGATGACCGTCCCGCCCTCGGCCTTGGCGGCCTTGATCAACTCGTCGAGAGCGGCCGTCCGGTCGGCCGCCGCCGCCGGACCGGAGCCCGCCGCCATGGCAAGGCATAGCAGCGCCGCGACGAGCAACGCCCTCATTGTTCCCTTACGCAAGTTCCTCATGGTTTCCTCCTTGGACGGGGCCATGGCCCTCCGTTTCCGGGGATGGCCGCCGTGAGTTCAATCCAGCACGATGGTCTGCCCGCGGCCCTGGCGCACGGCCTCTTCGTAGGCAAAGCTCGCCAACGCCACGTCACTGTACCCTCCCTGAGACTCCCTGAAAACCGCGATGCCGTCGTTCAGGCCCGGCGGCGGACCTTCGAGGGTCACCAGTCGACCCAGTTCCACGACGTCGTCCCAGGCGATCCGTCCCTCCCGGGAGAGCCGGATGAGCGGCTGGTCGAGTCGGGTGTCGTAGTAGCCCAGCTCATGCGTCTTGCTCGACACCACGATCAGCGACGCCCCGAGATAGGTGTCGTCGTCGAACTCGTTGGGTCGGCCGCAGCCGAAGACGGGTTGCCCCGGCCGCAGCCACGCGCCGCGCAGGGCCGGCTCCGGCGAGTTGGTGCTCACGAGCACCACGTCCGCGCCGGCGAGGGCGTCGCCCGGGTCGGAGACCGCCGCCACGTCGATGCCGAAGTCGCTCGAAGCCTGCCGCGCGAACGCCTCCCGCCGCTCCGCGCCGCGGCTGTAGACGCGCACGCGCTCGATGGGCCGCAGCCCCGTGGCCGCCTGGAGCAGGGAAGGGGCGAGGCGCCCGCTGCCGATGAGCGCGGCGGACTTGCTGTCCGGCGGAGCAAGGCGGTCCAGCGCCAGCCCCACGGTGGCGGCGATGCGCAGTTCGCTGAAGGGGTAGTTCATGAGCGAGAGGAGCCTGCCCGAGCTCATTTCGTAGAGCAGCGCCACGGCGTCTCCGCCCGTGGGACTGAGCCGGACCCCCACCCGGTCGGGCTGTTCGAGGCCGCCCGCCACCAGGCGAATGCCGCGGTCCATGAGGCGCAAGGGTGGGATGGCCTTCACCTGCCCGTTGGCCTGGTCCACGTAGGTCTCTTCAAGCACCGCCATGGCGGTTTTCAGGTCCAGGAGGTCTTCCACCTCGGAGCTTCTGAGCAGGACCGTCATGAGATGCCGCTGCCTCCATCCCCTCCTGTGTTGCGTCGCGGTCCCATCGCCTTTCACGCGAGCCGCGGGCGCAACTCCTCGAATATCAGCCGGGTCTGTTTCGCCGGGTCGTCGGACGCGATGCGGATGATCAGCGCGGTGAGCCCGCTCCGCGCGTATCCCCGCAGCCGCTGGGCGCACTCGTCCGGTGTTCCGAAGATGGTCAAGTGGTACTCGAGCCTGGCCCTGGGCTGGCGGAAGAATGCCTCCATCCACGCCCAGCCGTCGTCGCGGGCGGTCTCGCCGTCCCGGTCCATGCGCAGCGTCGCGTAGAGGGCGGACGCGCCCACGGCGCCGGGCCGGCCGCAGGCGGCGGCGTATTGCTCGATCTTGCCGCGGTTCTCGCGGAAATCGTCCAGGGACGAGACCAGGGTCACCCATCCGTCGCCGAGCCGGCCCACGCGCCTGAATCCGGTCTCGTTCCGGTCGGCGGCGATCCAGATGGGGATGCCGGGCCGTTGCACCGGCTTGGGCAGGACGCCGATCTCCTCGAAGTGGAAGTACTTGCCCTCGTAGGCGAACGACTCCTCGGTCCAGAGCCGCCGCATGAGCGTGATGGTCTCGCTCAGGCGGCCGGCCTTCTCGCCCGCGGGCACGCCGCACGCCTCGAACTGTCGCTGGATGTAGTCGCGCGTCGGGCCCACGCTCACGGCCAGGATCACGCGCCCCTGGGAGATGACGTCCACGGTGGCCAGGGCATGGGCCAGGAGCACGGGATTGCGCAGCGCGCCGAGGAAGGGCACGGCGCCGAGCCGTATGCGCTCGGTCTTGCACGCCAGGGCGGCCATGGTGGTGAGGGCGTCGCCGCGGGCGCGGTTGAGGATCGTGACGCTGTCGCCCAGCCAGATGTGGTGGTATCCCGCCTCCTCGGCCTGCTCCGCCTGTTGCCAGAGCGTGTCGAAGGAGGCCGGACCGTCGTTCCGGATGAGGTCCCGCGTGTGCAGCAGCAGGCCGAATTCCATGATACTCGCGAGGTGCCGCTACAGGCTGTCACCCGACCGTGATCAGATCGAGATCGCTGGACCCCAGCCGGCGGGCACCGTCTTCGGTCACCACCACGGTGTCGCCGATGCTCGTATGGTCCTTGCCCGCGGCCATGCGGATGCGCGGCTTCAGGATGAACACCATGCCGGCGGCGAGCTGGATCTTCCGGAACCGCTCCACGTCGGCGTCGCCCATGAGCGCGGGTCCGTCGTCGCCCAGCCCGCGGGCGTGCATCATCGGGTGGCTCCACGTGTACTTGCCGTCCCCGTGTTCCTCCACCGTCTTCATGTACGTGTCGAACAGCGTCCCGAACGTGACCCCTGGCTTCATGTCGCCGAGGATCGCATGGAAGCACGCGCACGAAATGTCCATCAACTCCCGGAACGTCGCGTCGGGCTCGCCCAGCAGCATCGGGCGCACGGCCTGCGCCGCGTACCCGCAGTACTTCGCCTCGATCTCGTTGACGACGCGGTCGCCGCGCCGGATCACGCGGTTCGTGGGGACGAAGGAACTCTGGGTTTCACCGGGTCCCGAACCCAGGAAGAAGAGCGTCGGCAGCTCGCCGCCGTTGCGCAGCATCACGTGGGCCATGTCCGCGTAGAGCTCCTTCTCGGACACGCCTTCCCGCGCCCCTTCGGTCATGGCTTCGATCATGCGCTCGATGATCTCCATGGAGCGCTCCATGCAGCCGATCTCCTCGGCGCTCTTGATGGCGCGGACCTCCTGCATGAGGCTCGTGGCGTTCACCATCTCGGCGTCTGGAAACGCCTGCCGCAGCGCCTCCACCGTGGTGTGGGCGACGATGCCGTCAGGGGTGCGGATCAGGCCCGAGAGGCCGGAGATGCCCAGGCGGCCGTTCCTGAAGCCCAGTTCCCGCAGCCGCGCCACCGCGTCCTCGGCCCAGCGGTTGCGTCCGTCCCTCACGTCCTCGACCCAATCCTGCACCCGCTTCCACCAGTTTGCGCGATTGAACACGTACGCGGTCAAGGGCCCCTCGGCCGGAAAGACCGTGAACACCTCCGTCGCGAACCCGCCGATGCCGGTCACGTAGCGGGAATCCGCCATGACCTGCTCCCAACGGCTGGTGTTGGCCGACAGCAGCAGCACGTCGATCCCGGCCTCGGCCATCTTCTCGCGCACGAGCTTGTGGCGACGATCGCGTTCGGCGAGGGAGAGAGAGGGAATCAGTTCGGTTTCAGCCATGGTTACGCTCTTTCGATTCGCGCGGTTTCCCGGACGGCGTCCTCCGACTTCGCTCGGCGGACCTCGCCACGCTCGGGGCGACCGGTGACAGGGAAAGGATGCGGCGTACCGCGCGTTCGCCCTGACCCCGGCGACAGGCTCGGGACAGGCTTCGCATGGCGCAGTCGAAGGACCTCATCGCCGGCCACAGCGGATTATAGGCCCCTCAAAGCAACTGTCAACCGAGGAATCAACCGCGTCTCGGGTTCGCCGCTTCCCGGGCCTTGGCCTCGGCCAGCGCCGGAAGCTCCTCGAACGAGACGGCCTCCACCTCGAAATCCGTTCCCGCCCGCGGACCGAAGGAGTCCGCCCGGGGGTGCATGGGGTGGCGGAAATAGAACACGTAGCGCAGGAAGCCCTCGCCGCCGGTGATGCGGTGCGCGATGCCCCGGGGTACATAGCCCATCTCGCCCGGGTCCAACTCGTGCACACCCCATTCGGTGTCGTTGGTGGCGTGCCCGCGGAACTGGAACCAGATCTCGTCGTCGTCCATGCCCCGGTGGAAGCCGTTCTGCTGTCCCGTGGTGTTGTAGGTGTCCGTGCGGAAGTCCTCGCTCTCGTACTGTTGTGGTCCCGGTCCTCCGCCCTTGCCGGTCATCCCGGTGAAGTAATCGAATACGCGCATCACCGTGACCTCGCGGCTCTTGCCGCGCTCGAAGGTGACGCAGCCCACGAGGCTGGCGTGGTCGCGCTCGATGACGATGGGCTCCAGTGCCGGGTCCCAGAAGTCCGTGACCTCGAGAATCCGGTCCGTGCGCGGCGGGATGGCGACCGCCCGCGGCTCCGCGGGCTCGCCGGCCGCGTGCGCGCGAAACTCCGTTCGCGTCAACGGGGTCGCGGGGTCGAGGGTCGTGCGCACCGGCTTGTGCGCCTTGACCACCAGTTGCCGGCAGCCCGGCGCCCCGATCATCCGGTACGACACGCCCGCCGGCACGTGCATCGAGTACCCCGGCGACAACTGGAACTCGCCGAACTCGGTCTCGGCCGCGCCGTTGCCGGTGAACTGGAACACGAGCACGTCGTAGTCCGCCGGGCGGTGGAAGACCGGCTCCGGCCCGTCGAGCACGTGGGCTTCGATGATGCCGTCCTGCCCGTGCCACAGCACCGGCGGCTTCACTCCCGGCCGGTTCGTGGCCCCGTTGACCAAGTCGAACGGCTTGATGCGCGGCATCGGGCGCCCGCCGCTCCGTTGCGTGCCGATCAGCTCATCCTCGTCCCGCTTGAACCAGATGGGCCGGGGCGAGTCCCAGTGCGTCATGAACTCGAAAAACTGCTTACCCATTACCGATGGCCTTTCTCTCGTCCGATGAACTCAGGTAGTTACACACGTCCGTCTTCGTCATTCCCGGCCCTCCAACACGTGATTCCCGCGGAAGCGGGAATCCAGGCGGTGTCGGGCCTGGGGCAATGGGACCGCCACACCACCACCCCTGGATTCCCGCTTCCGCGGGAATGACGTGTTGGGGGGCCGAAGTCTCCATTTCATCCCCCTGTATGTCGGCCGAGAGCCGACATGGGTGATTCCCGCGGAAGCGGGAATCCAGGGGGGTGGGGGGTGTGGCGGCTCCAATGCCGCGGCCCCGTCCCTCCGTGATTCCCGCTTCCGCGGGAATCACGTTTCGAAGGGCGTTCCGGTTTCCGAGCCAACGCCCGTTCGCGTACAGGCCGCGCTTTGCCACCGTCACTAGCAACAACGGCCGACGACCGTCAACCGTTTCCCGGACCGTGTCCGCCGCGTGTCGCGCGGGGACCGGCGTGCCTTGCGACGCGGCTGCCCCTGGTGTATCTCGACGGCCATGGCGAACCTGCGATTGACGCTCTCGTGCGGCGACTACGACCGCACCCGCTTCCTCATCGAGGGCAAGGTGGCCACCCCGGGTATCGACCTGGAGGTGATCCCCTTGGCCTCTCCCGAACGCCATGCCCGCTTCACTCGCGGTCTTGAGTTCGACGCGTGCGAACTGCAGATGGGGGTTTTCCTGGGTTGGAAGAGCCGCGGCGTGCCGGTGACGGCGATCCCGGTGTTTCCCCACGTGAAGTTCTGTCACGGCGCGGTTGTGGTGCACGCCGAGGCCGGCATCGAACGCCCCGAGGACCTGCGCGGCAAGCGCATCGGTCTCCAGGCCCACTTCAATCCCATAGCCGTGTGGATGCGCGGGGTCCTCAAGCATGAGCACGGCGTGGCGCCCGGCGAGATTCGGTGGATCACCAACTCCAGGGAGCAGGTGTCGCCCTGGGAGCCGCCTGAGTGGCTGCACGTCGAGCAGGCTCCCGCCGGCCGCCGCGTCACGGAGATGCTCGAAGCGGGCGAGATCGACGCTTACATGCTGCCCACCATCGGGTCGGCGTTCCGCGCCGGCCAGAGCGTGGGGCGCCGGCTCTGGCCCGACTACCGGGAGGTGGAGGCGGACTACTACCGGCGCACGGGCATCTATCCCCTGCGCCACACCGTGGTCATCAAGGACGAGATCCTCCGGCGGCATCCCTGGGTGGCCGAAACTCTGCTGCGGGCTTTCGAGGAAGCGAAGGTCCGCGGTCTCGAATACATGCGCGACCCGCGGCGCTCCTACCTCGCCTGGTACGGCGAAGCCATCGAGGAAGACGAGAAGGTGCTGGGACGGGACCCGTTCCCGTACTCGGTGGAAGGGCAACGCCACGCGCTGGACACCATGCTGCTGTACGCGTCGGAACAGGCCGTGACCACGCGCCGGTTGAGCGTGGACGAGTTGTTCGCGCCGCCGGCGTGACGGCGCCGGGGGCGGCGGGTGACGCCCGCCACGGCCGGTCATCGCGCCTTGGCGCCGACGGGGCGCCCGCGCGTCTTCGTCAACGCATTCCCCGGGCGCTGCGCTACACGGACTGAGGGAAGAACTTGAGGCGCTCCTTCGGCAGGGTAACGTAGACCTTGTCGCTGACCGGAGCCTTGTCCATGGTCTTGACCTGCAGCACGGTCCCGGACACGCGCACCTCGTGAACGAAGAGGTCGCCGAGGTAGGTCCTGGAAACCAGCTCTCCCGGGAACTCGTTGTCCCGGCCGGTGGGCGCGGGGCTCAACTCCAGGTCCTCGGGGCGGATTCCCAGGGTGCCGGTGAGGCCGGGGCGGTCGGCCTGTGCGGCCTTCAGCGTCCCCATCTTCGTCTCCACGGTTCCGCCGGCCTTCGTCTCCCCCTCCAGCCAGTTGATGGAGCCGAAGAACTCGGCCACCACCCGGTTGGCCGGCCCCTCGTAGAGTTCTTCGGGACTGCCCACGGACACGATGGCGCCCAGGCTCATGACCGCGATGCGGTCGGCCACCACCATGGCCTCCACCTGGTCGTGGGTGACGTACAGCACGGTGATGTTGAGGCGCTTGGCGAGTTCGCGGATCTGGACGCGCATCTCCTCCCGCAGGCGCGCGTCGAGGTTGCTCAAGGGCTCGTCCATCAGCAGCAGCTTAGGGTTCACCGCCAGGGCACGCGCCAGCGCCACCCGCTGCTGCTGGCCGCCGCTCAGGAGCGGCGACGGCCGCTCGGCGTAGTCCTCCAGTTGCACCATCTTCAGCGACTCGTGAACGCGTTCCCGCACCAGGGACTTGTCGATCTTCTTGCGCCCGCGCGTGAGCGGCAACGCCACGTTCTGGAAGACGGTCATGTGGGGCCAGATGGCGTAGGACTGGAAGACCATGCCGATCTTCCGGTCCTCGGGGGGTGCGGTGATTCCCCGGCTCGTGGAGAAGACGGTGGCGCCGTCGATCTCGATCTCGCCGGCGTCGGGCGTCTCCAGCCCGGCGACGCAGCGCAGGAGCGTGGTCTTGCCCGAGCCGCTGGGCCCCAACAGGACAAAGAACTCCCCTTCCTCGACGCCTTGCGTGACGCCGCCCAGCGCCGCCACCTCGTTCCCGCCGACACTGAATATCTTTTGCAGTTCCTTGACCTGGAGCATGAGGGCCTCCGGAAGGTAGCGACCTATCCGATCGGATGGCGCGCCAGGAAATCCTCCAGTGCGTCGATGGCGCCGGTGCCGTCCCAGAAGGTCATGTGGCGCACGCCCGGTATGAGCGCCAGTTCCGCCCCGGGTATCGCCTGTCCCAGGCGCCGGGCCGTGTCCACGGGCGTGCTGCCCTGCCGTTCCACCTTGTCGTCCTCGCCGCACAGCACCATCGACGGCACCCCGACCCGTGGCGCCATGGCCAGACTGTCCCAGGTGAGACGCGCGCGCTCATGACTGCGGAACATCTCCACCGTGGACTGGCCCGACCACAAGGCGTCCGCGAGCGCGGCGGCCGCGGCGCGGTTCGCGTGGTAGAAGGTCGGGTTGAACGCCATGCCGTCGTTGTCCACGTGGGACTTGATGTACTGCTCGAATCCCATCTCCCGGATCTGGGCGTGGGTCCCCGGGGACACCTCGCGCGCCCCGCCGACCAGATTGCGGGAACCGGGGCCGGTGGCTGTCATGGTGAGCGTGGCCACCAGGTCCGGGCGGTCGATGGCCAGGGCCTGGAGGATCTGGCCCCCGATGGCAAACCCCACCACGTGGCAGCGCGTGATCCCGAGGTGTTCCAGCAACGCCGCGCAGTCCTCGGCGAACCGGCTGACGGTGTAGCCGTCGTCGGGTGCGCTGCTGCGACCGGTGCCGCGGCAGTCCATGATGATCGTCTCCCAGCGCCGGCTCAAGGCCGGCACCACCTGAAGCTTCCACGGATCCAACGGCCACCAGGAGGCCGGCACGAACAGCACCGGCTCCCCCGCGCCCTCCCTCTCATAGTAGATGTCCACCCCATCCAGCTTCGCTAAGGGCATTTCAATCTCCAGTTGTTCATATGCTTGGTGGCGGGCACACCCGCATGACCCACGCTCGCGTCTGCCCTGCCGACGATAGGACACGCAACGCAGGTACGCAACCCCGCCCGCCAATTCGCCGCCGACACAAACCCCGGTCCCAGGCGTGCGCAAAACAGGACAGCACCTACGACTACCCCCCGGAACCCCGGTCCCAGGCGTGCGCAGAGCAGCGGTAGGGGTGCCCCGGAAATCTGTTGACGGTGGGCGGACGTAAGTCTCGATCCCGATCAACCACCCCGTTTCGTGCGACGCAGAAAGTGGAATCTCACGCAGGGCCGTCTCCAGATTTCCGGGGCACCCCTACTGCTGCGTTGTACCGACACCACCACCCCTAGTCCGGGCGTGCCTTCCCACCCCCACCGCGCGCATCCGCACGCAGCAACTCCAGGATCTCCCGCCGCGGAAACCCGTCCACGCGCCGCTTCTTCTCCGCCTGATAGTCCCGTATGGCCGCCCGCGTCTTCGGGCCGATGATTCCGTCGATCTCTCCGATGTCGTATCCCCGCCCGGCCAGTAGCCGTTGCATCTCCTTGCGCTCCGATTCGGCGATGGGGCCGATGCCGTCGGGCCAGTTGAGGGCGCCCTCCTCGCCGCGCAACCGGTCCGAAAGGTGCCCGATCGCCAAGGCATACTTGTGCGCCGGGTTGTAGCGCATGATGGCGCGGAAATTCCGTCGCAGCAGGAAAGCGGGTCCACGAACTCCCGCCGGAAGGTCCAGGAACGCCCGCTCCTCGGGATGTGGCAACGCCCCGCCGCCGGCTCGCCGAAGTCCCAGTTTCGCCCACTCCCGGATGCTCCGCTCCCCCTTCTTGCCGGCGAGCCCGGCGTCGAACCCTTCCGGAACGACGACCCGGTGGCCCCAAGGCCTGCCCGGAACCCACCCGTTGCCGCGCAGATAGTTGGCCGCGGATGCCAGCGCGTCCCTCGGGTTGTCCCAGATGTCGCGCCGGCCGTCGCCGGTGAAGTCCACCGCGTAGGCCTTGTAGCTCGTGGGAATGAACTGCGTGTGCCCCATGGCGCCGGCCCACGAGCCGGTCATCCGTTCGACGGTGATGTCGCCGGCCTTGAGGATGTCGAGGGCCGCCAGCAGTTGGTTGCGTCCGAACTTGGCCCGGCGCCCCTTGTAGGCCAGGGTGGAGAGCGAGCGGATGACGTTGCGCTTGCCGCGCAGCTTGCCGTACAGCGTCTCCAGGCCCCAGATGGCCGCCAGCACGTGGCGGTCCACTCCGTACCGGCCCTCGATTCGCTCCAGGTCGGCGGCAAGCTCCGACAGCTTGGCGCGGCCGTCGTTTACACGCGTGTCGGTGACCACCAGGGCGACGTACTGGGACGCCGGCAGCACGAACTCCGGCTGCCGGTTGCTCTTTTCGATGACTTCCGGGTCCGGGGCGAGGCCGCGGAACGCGCGGTCGTAGAGCGCTTCCGGGATGCCGCGCCGCAATGCCACCGCGCGGAAATCACGGACGAAGGACCGATAGGCCGCGTGGTCGGCGGAGAGTTGCTCGGCCGGGGAACCGGACGGCGAAGCACCCGCGACCGAGACCGCGCATACCAAGGCTGCCAAGACCGAGCCCTTGCGCCGAGAGCACGTCGCGGTCGGAGGCCTTCTCATCAGTGTGGGTGAACCTGCGTAAACAATCTCACGATGATGGCGATGAGGCCCGCAAGAATCGAAACGGCCCCCAACACGATCTTGGTCTCCAGCCTGGAGAGATCGGCCTTCGTGGCCAAGTGTGGCAGCGTCGATCCGAAGGTCGTCTCCAGCCGTGTGACGCGTTCCTCCGCTCCGTTCGCCATTCTCGTTCTCCTCGCGGCCACTCTGACCGCTGTCGCAATGAAAATCAACAGATTTTGAACAGGTATGGGTAAACTCCAAGGTCTCCAGGGTAGTTTGCCCAACAAACCCGCGCTGGCTATATTTGGAGCCGCGTTGCTTCCCAGCTCCGCGCACGGACGCCCAGCGTCATCACACGAGAGGAGATTGCACCATGCCCAGACCGCGCCCCATCCAGTGGCCGGACAATGCCAAGATTTGCGTCACTTTCATCATCCCGTGGGAAGTGTGGCCCGACAACTACGCCACCCGCGGTTCACTCCAGCGCGTGAGCCATCCTCTGCCGCCGGAAAACGCCGTCTTCAAACAGAACATGGCCGCCGTCACCGAGCGCGAGTACGGCGACCGGGTCGGCATCTGGCGCATCATGGACATGTTCGAGCGGCACAACCTCAAGGTCACCTTCCTGATGAACGGCAAGAAGGTGGAGCAGTTCCCTGACGAGTGCAGGGAGTTCCAGGGCCAGGGGCACGAGTTCTCCTCGGAGTGCTACGAGCACGAGTACGCGTTCATGTACACGCGGGAGGAAGAGCGGAAGTCCATCCAGGATACGGTGGCCGCCTTCAAGAACGTGCTCGGCGCGCCTCCCACCGGGTATCTGTCGCCCGGCCACGCGTCCACCGACAACACCCTGGACCTGGTGGCGGAGGCCGGCTTCGTGTGGTGGGCCGACCCGCTCAATTCGGACGTCCCGTACACGGTCGAGGCCGGCGGCCGCAAGGTCGCGGTGGTGCCGTACAACGTGCCGGGGTGCAACGACTACTCCACCTACGGCGGCGGCCGCACGCCTCGGGACCTGCTCCAGATCATGAAGGACCAGTTCGACTACCTTTACTGGGAGGGCGAGCAGGGCGCGCCCAAGTTCTTCGCGTTCAATCTGCACCCGTTCGTCTCCGGCGTGCCCTACCGCACCAAGATCATCGACGAGTTCATCAAGTACGCCAAGGGCTTCAGCGACGTCTGGTTCGCCCGCCGGCTGGAGATCGCCAACTGGGTACTGGAGCAGGGCTACTGACGTTTCGTTCCGTTATGGCGGCGGGTCGTTAGGGTACCGCGGCGGGGTCATGGCGGCACCCAGTTCCACGGTCGTGCCGCACACGCTCCGCGCGAGGTCGCTCAAGAGGAAGGCCGCCACCGCGGCTATCTCCGCGGCCGAATGAACCTCGTTCGCCCGGGAAGGGTCCCTGTCCCGGGTGCCCGTCCCTGCAAGCGGCGGACCTGCCCCGCCCGGTGCCGAACCCGACTCGGGCCGCAATCGACCGGCGCGCCCGGGCCGCCGCCAGACCGGCGGCGGCCTCATGACGTTGACGGTCACGTTTTCGCGGGCGACTTCCGCGGCGGCGCAATGCAACCAAGCCGTGAGCGCGGCCCCGGTTGCCGCGCGAACGCTCGCCTCGGCGCTGTCGCGGGTCTCCGGCCATGGAACCATCCAGAGGACGCGCCCCCAACGCCGGCGCCGCATGTCGGGAAGGAGGGCTTCCGTGAGCGCCCTGAAGCGCAGGAAGCCTTCGTCGAGCCGCGCACTCCATGAGGGCGCTCCCGGGTTGCCCTGTTCGGGGTCCGGCAAGGTGTGCCGGGCGATGCCGAACAGGATGTCGATGGCGCCGAAGTCACCCACGATCCGGTCTACCTGGGCGCTGGCCGATGCTTCGTCCCACGCCTCCAGCGGGTAGCCCTTGGCCTTGACGCGCCCCCGTTCCACGGCCTCGGCCGCGACCTGTCGCGCCGCCCATTCCTTGCGCGCGCACACCGCGACGTCGGCGCCCTCGGCCGCCAACGCTCCGGCTACGGCCCGGCCGATGCCGCGAGATCCTCCGAAGACCAGTGCGCTCCGGCCCCTGATGCCGAGGTCCATGAGCGTCAGAGACGGATCCGGCGCAAGAGGCCGTCCAGCGTCACCACCACCGCGTAGCGCGCCATCAACACGACGTAGCGGCCCAACAGCCGCAGGCACCGTCCCGCCACGGGAAGGACGCGGAGGTCCCGTTCCGTGCTATCCATTGCGTTCCTCCCTTTCTCCCGAGCCCGCGGCCGTCGCCGGGCGCGGCCCCGCCAAGGCCTGCATCAAGTCGGCTTCCCGGCGCACCATGTCCGCGAAGTAGCCGTTGCCGCGGAGCAGTTCCGCGGGCGTTCCCTGCTCGGTGATCTTCCCGCGGTCCAGGCAGAGGATGCGGTCCACCTGGCGCAACGCGGACAACCGGTGGGCGATGACGACGACCGTCCGTCCCTGCGCCAGCGCCCGCAGGTTCTGCTGGATGCGCAGCTCGTCCTGCTTGTCCAGCGCACTCGTGGCCTCGTCCAGAATGAGCAACGTGCGCGCGTGAAACAGCCCGCGCGCCAGCGCCAGCCGTTGCCGTTCACCGCCCGAGAGAAGGCTTCCGCGGGCGCCGATGCGGGTGGCGTAGCCCTTGGGCATGCGGGTGATGAACTCGTGGACACATGCCGCTTTGGCCGCCGCTGTCACCCGAGGCATCTGGCGTTCCCCCGGCCCCAGCGCGATGTTGTCGGCGATGCTGCGCCGGAAGATGGGATAGTCCTGCTCCACGGCACCGATGTGGCCGCGCAGCCAGGCCGGGTCGATGACGGCCGCGTCCACGCCGTCCAGGAGCACGCGTCCCTCGTTGGCGAGGTAGAGCCTCTGAATGAGGCGGCTCACCGTGCTCTTGCCCGAGCCGGAGGGCCCCGCGATGCCCACCGTCTCGCCGGGTGCGACGTCGAAGGTCACACCGTCGAGCGCCATGCGGTCCGTGTCCGGATAGCGGAAGCGGACGTCCTCGAAGCGGATGCCCCCCTTGAAACCGGACAGTCGGACCAGGTGGCCGCCCTGGCGCTCGGTCTCCTCGTTCAGCACGGTCCCCAGTTCCTTCACCAAGCCGCGCGACCGGCCGAAGTCATACACGAACAGGCACAGGCGCATCATGGGCTGGGAAAAGCGCATGTTGACCAGGTTGACCGCCACGAGCTGCCCCAGGCTGAGTTGGCCGTCCAGGACCATGGAGGCGCCGAACCAGAGCAGTCCGGCGGTGGCGAACCGGTTCACGAACTGGTTGTACTGGGTCATGGATTCGCGCAGGTCTTGCGTGTCCTCCTCCGATGCGATCGCCGCGTCCACCTGGTCGACGAGGAACGCTTCCTGGGCCTTCACCTCGTTCATGCCCTTGACGGTCTCGATGCCGGTGAAGGTGTCGAGCACCGCCTCGTTGCTTTCCCGCCGGCTGCCGCGGGTCCGCCGGCTCCATCGCCGCAGCGTGGGCATCACCACGAAGGCCGGAGCGATGTAGAGGGGCAGGGAGGCCAGGATGACCATCGACAGCGTCAGGCTGAAATGCAGCATCAACGCCAGGAAGACGAGCACGAACAGGATGTCGACGAACACGAACACCACGGCGTTGGTGAGGAACCGGCGCAGTTGCTGCAGTTCCTCGATGCGGGAGAGGGTCTCCACCGGGGTGTTGCGGAGGTAGAAGGAGGCCGGGAGCTCCAGCGAGTGCCGGATGAGCCGCGACAGCAGAGTGCGGTCCATCTCCCGCACGGCGCCGCGTAGCGCCCGGTGGCGCGCCGCGCGCAGGACGGCTTCGAACAGCAGGAAGAAGAGCAGGCTGACGATGATGACGTCGAGGGTGGCGGCGCCCCGGTTGGACAGGACCTTGTCTATGATGATCAGGAAGGCGAAGGGGTAGAGGTAGCCCAGGAGGTTGACGAAGAAGGACGCCGCCACCAACGGCCCGAAGACAGCCTTGTTGTGAAACACCTGCTTTGCGACGGACGCGAGCGAGAACTCCGCGTCTTCCGCGGCGGCGGGTTTCGGCGCGGTCTCCGCCGGCTCGCCGCCGGCGTCCACCCGCGGTTTCGGCCGGCCGGGGGCTCCCGCGCTCCGGGTGCCCGCGCCGGCCGGGCGGCGGTTCTCAAGCGTGTGCCGGGTCGCGGGTATCATCGATGCTCACCAGTGCGAGCCCTTGCGCCGCCAGTTGCTTGACCATCTCTCGGCGGGTTTCGTTGTCGTCCGTGCCGCCGTTTTCCGAATCCTGCGCCGGATCGCCTGCATCATCGACCGCCCGGCCGGTCGCGGGATGGACCGCGTCGTCGTCGGTCGGGGTTGCACCGGATGACAGCGGACTCCATTCGCGGGAGGCCTCCAGGAGCGCGAAGGCCTCCGGCGCCAACTCCAGGACCTTGGGACGTCGCCGTCCCTTGACCGCCAGCACGACCATGTGCACCCTCCGTTCCGTCACCGGCGCTCGGGCTCGGGCGGGCTCGAACAAGGCACGCACGTCGTGGCGGCACTTCACGAGCCCCGCGCACGGATGCGTGCGGTACCAGAAACCGGGGGCTTGGGGACGCGCCGCCAACGCTTCGCCCTCCATGGCCGCGGGGCGCAGGGTCCGCGCCCGAGCCAGGGCCAACTCGATGGCGGCCACGTCCGCGGCCCAGGGCGGGCCCGGCGGTTCGTGGACGGCCGGCGCCAGAAACCGTTCGAAGAAGCGTTCGGCATCCGGGTAACGCTCGTAGGTCAACGGCGGGCACGCGGCGGCGTAGTCGCGGGTGAGGGCCGAGAATCCGTGTCCCAGCAGCGTGGCCGTGCGATCGAAGGTCTGGCGGATGCGCCCCATGCGCTTGTTGTAGGAGAACTCCGCCTCCAACCGGAGCCGGCCCACGTCCATGCCCTGAAGCTCCGGGTCTCGGGCCGCGGAATCGAGGTCGGGGGTTCCGAAGATGAGGGCCGGGCTGGTCAGATGCCGGAGTAGATGGGTTTGCCTGTCAATAAGCCGGTACATCGGTCACGCTCCCTTCCGTTGAGGAGGCGGCCCTCGCCGCCTGCCGGCGAATGCGCGTCACGTCCGCCAGAAGCTCTTCGCCCTGCTCGTAGTCGTTGTCCCGCTCCAGGATCACGGTCCGGGGACGTTGGCGGTCGAGGGCGTATTCGAGCAGATCCAGTGCCTGTTGCGGCACCGGGTGGCTGTGGTTGTCGGCGTGGAAGGGGACGTCGAGGTAGGGCCGGCGGACGAGCGGTCCCCCGGCCGCGTGCACCCCGGTGACCACGCCTTCGGGCAATTGCTCGAGAAAGGCCAGCGGGTCGACGGCGTGGTTCGAGGCGTTGACGAAAAGGTTCTCAACGTCCAGTAGCATCTCCACGCCGGTCTCGCGGAACAGCAGGTTGAAAAATTCCGCGTCGCTCATCTCCGCGTCCGGGAAGTCGAAGACGTACGAGATGTTCTCGATGGAGAAGGGCACCGGCAAGCGCGCCTGGATACGCTCGATCTTGGGGATGAGCATGTCCGCGGCGGCGCGCGTCTTGGGCACTGGCAGCAGGTTGGCGAGGTCGATGCCGGGAACCTTGGTCCACGCGAGATGTTCGCTGTAGGACGGGACCTTCAGGTCGTCGACGGCCTCGGCCACCGCGTCGAGGTATGCCTCGTCCAGGGGAGCGTCGGTGCCGATGGAGAGCCCCACGCCGTGGAGCACGAGGGGGACCCGGTCCACCAGATTGCGGATGGCCCGGCGCACGTACTCGCCTCCCTTGATGTAATGGTCCACCGTGATCTCCAGCACGTCGAAGCGATGCAGGTTCGCCAGCGTCCACTTGGCGATGGGAACACGGAAACCGATGCCGATGAGGGGTGACTCGGATGGAAATGGACTGTTCATGGAACCTCCCGACTCGAAATGGAATCATGAGCGCGGCACTGGCCGCGCGCCCGGCACGCGCCGGACTTCGCGGGCGCCGCGCCGCCGTTCACCGCGCGCAACGCCCTCACGGATACTAATCGAGTGGTGTTCGCTGAACTTTAGTCCCCGGTCGGGGAAAAACGGTCATTCCCGGCCCTCCAATACGTCATTCCCGCGGAAGCGGGAATCCAGGAGTCGTGGGAGAGGGGTAATCCGAGGGAGCCTGGGAGGGAGCTAGCCAGCTAGCCGGCAATCTCCATGCCCACGACCCGCGCCGGGTTGCGGGTGCAGACCGTGTATAGTTCGTCGTCGTTCAGGCCGAAGGCTTCCATGTAGCCGCGGATGAGGCGCATGGCCTCCACCGAGTCCGGGAACAGGGGTTCACCCGCGTCGCTGGACAGCGCGAAGTGATCGACCCCGACCTCGCGGATGGTGTTGTACATGATCTGCGGATCGACGCCGAGGAGCGGGGACAGCTCGTCGAAGGTGAAGTTGAACAGCACCCCCAGTGGCGCCAGCTCCTTCATCTGCTCCACGGCCACGTCGAGGAAGGGGCTGTAGGGATGGTCGATGACCAGCCGCTGGAGTCCGACCTTGTGGGCCTCCTCGGCGATCTTGAATATCTCCTTGTGGGTGGGGTGGCCGAAGAACAGCGCCACGTCCCGCTCCACGCACAGCCGGATGATGTCCTTGACCTCCGGCTTCAGTTCGCCCGACTCGTCGAGGTTGTAGCGGCCGTGTTCCAGGGCCTTCTCCCAGGACAGCGGACCGAGCCACCCCTGGGCGTTCATGTCGTGCTCGATGAGCTCCCGGCGGCTGCCGACGATGTGCATGGTGTTGGCGTGATTGAACACCGGCAGCCACAGGGCGACGACGCCGTCGTCGATGGCCTTCTCGGCCAGCTCCGCCGACACCGGGTCGTCATTCCGGCCGCACACGAAGCCGGCGAACAAGGCCACCGGGGTCACGCCATCCTCGGCGGCCCACTCGTCGAGCTTTCCTTGCAGCTCGCGGACCGCCGTCCCCGCCTTGCCGACGATGGACTTGAACAGGATCGCCTTCATCTCGGCCCGGGAAGCCTTCTTCACCAAGTCCAGGGCGTCCTGCTGGCCGGCGTGGGCGTGGCAGTGAATGTCGATGGCATCCTTGACCTTGATGTGGCCCGGGTGGACCACGCCGGGCTTGTACTGGGTGCGCGCGGCGTAGGAGGTGACGCACCGTTCCTGGGTCGGGGTCGAGACCACGTTGTCGCTCATCGTACTCTCCCTTCTGTGGCGGCAGGGGCACACGTTCACGGCCGGCGACAAGAATCCGGCGCATCTTTGCAAACCTGTTTGTGAAACACAACACCAGGGACACGGCTTGCCGCGCGCCGTGATTCAGGTTCATAGTAGACCCTCGAAACCCGGAACGGAAGAGGAGGGAATGGACGGTTTCGAGTATCTCACGCCGCTTCAGGCGTCGGTGGTGCTGGGCCTTGCGCTCGGCGCCGTCTACGGCGTGCTGGCGCAACGCAGCCGGTTCTGCCTGCGGCGCAGCCTGGTGGGGCAATGGAGCGAATGCCTGCCCGCGCTGGGCGTCTGGGCCCTGGCCTTGGCCTTGGCCATTGCCGGCACCCAGGGAGCTACGGACGCGGGGTGGATCTCCTTTGACGCGCACCGGTTCCTGGCTCCCGACCTTCCGGTGGTCGCGGTCCTCGTGGGCGGCGCCCTGTTCGGCGCCGGCATGGTGCTCAGCGGCGGTTGCGCCTCCCGTCTCGCGGTGCTCACCGGTTCCGGCAACCTGCGCTCGGCCCTTGTCCTGGTGGTTTTCGCGGTGGTCGCCTACGCCATGATGAAGGGAGTGCTGGCGCCGGTGCGCTCGGCGCTCGCGGGAGTGACCCTGGATCCCGGCGGGAGGGTGGTGCTGACGGCCCTGCCCGGCGGGGAAGTGTGGACCTGGGGCCTGGCGCTCGCAGCCGCCATCGTGGCGTTCCGCTCCGGTGCCGCGCCGCGGCACCTGGCCATGGGCGCCGTCATCGGCCTGCTGGTGCCGCTGGGGTGGGTCGGCACCGGCTTCGTCCTCCTGGACGACTTCGATCCCGTACCGCTCCAGTCCCTGGGTTTCACCGGACCCATGGCCGACACCCTGTTCTGGACCATGGCGGCCACCGCCATTCCCGCGGGCTTCGGCACCGGTCTGGCCGCCGGCGTGGTGGCCGGCAGCATGGTGGCGTCGACCTGCGCGGGCGAGTTCCGCTGGACCAGCCTGGAAGGGCCGCGGCAGACGGGCCGCTACATGGCGGGCGCCGCGTTGATGGGGACGGGGGGCGTCCTGGCGGGCGGGTGCACGGTGGGGGCCGGACTGTCGGGCGTGTCCACGGGGAGCATCGCCGCGGTGCTGGCGCTCACGGCGATGGCGGTGTCGGCCCGAGTAGTGGGACGGTTCTTGTAGCAGGCTGTTGAAAAACTCCGGTTGGACGTGTTCTCAACAGCCTGCCAGAGGGAATGCGGGGGCGGCCGCCGGCGGTCGCCCCCGCGTGCCATCGGTTCACGGCATGGGGCGGATTACCCGAAGGTGTCCTTGGAGATGGCCGCGTACCAGCCCAGCGATTCCTCATAAGTGGCCTTGCGTATCTCGGCGCTCTCTCCGGTCTTCGAAATGAAGCCGTCGGTTTTGGCGATCTTCTCGTCCGTGGCCTTGTAGGAGGCGCCGACCTTGACTCCGTCGTCGGTTGCGATCAGCGACCAGCAGGTGTTGCGGAAGCGCGCCGGAAAGGCCTTCGAGCCGGTCAGCGCCGCGCGCACCGCCATGGCGCAGACCTTGGCCTGGCTGTTGGCCGAGAACCCGGACTTGGGCATGTCCCCCTGGTGGGAGGAGTCGCCGAGCACGTGGATGTTCTCGTCCGCCCGGCTTTGCATGGTGTGCGGCACCACCGGTGCCCAGCCGGCTTCGTTGGTGATGCCGGCCACCGCGGCGATGCGCCCCGCCTGCTGCGCCGGGATCACGTTGCACACGTCCACCTTGGTCACCTCGCCGTCGATCACCACTTCCATGGAACCGGGCCGCACTTCGACCTTGTCGCCGCCGAAGTCGGGGCCGACGCGCTCGATCATGCCCGGGTAGTGGCGCTGCCAACCCTCCTCGAACAGCCCCTGCTTGGAAAACTTGGCCTTGGGGTCGACAATGAGGATCTTCGCCTTCGGGTTGGACTGCTTCAACGTGTGGGCGACCATCGAGATCCGTTCGTACGGTCCCGGCGGGCAGCGGAACGGATTCGGCGGCGCCACCATGCAATAGACGCCGCCCTGGCGCATGGCCGCGACCTGTGCCTTGAGGAGCTGCGTTTGCGAGCCTGCCTTGTAGGCGTGCGGCATCCGGTTCTGTTGCGACAGGTCCCAGCCGCGTACCGAGCCCGGACGAAAGTCGATGCCCGGCGACAGGACCAGCCGGTCGTACGGCAGGCTGCCGCCGCCCGCGAGTCCCACCGTCTTGCGGTCGCGGTCGACGGAGATGGCCCAATCGTGGACCACGTTGATGCCGTAGGCCGACGCCAGGGTCCCGTAGGAATGTCCGATGGATGCGAAATCAACGAACCCGCCAAGGTAGAGGTTGGAGAAGAAGCACGTGTAGTAGCGCCGGGTGGGCTCCAGCAGCGTCACGTCGATGGCGCCTTTCGAGTCCTTGGCGATGTAGCGCGCGACCGTGGCTCCGCCGGCGCCGCCGCCGATCACCACCACCCGCGGGCGGTTTTGCCCGAGGATGGGCGATGCCCACAGTGCCGCCGACGTTGCGGCCGTTGACGCCAGAAAGCGGCGCCGGCTCATGCCGCGGTTCTTGTTCTCCTTTTTCGACATGGTTCCCCCTTTCACTCAGGGCTCGTTGAGCGGCCTCGCGAAATAGGCGGCCAGCGAGGCGATCTCCTCGTCCGACAAACGTTTGGCGATGGTCTGCATGGCCTGATGCGGCCTTTTGCCATTCTTGTACGCATGTAGCGTTATCACGAAGTCTTCGATCGGCCAACCAGCGATGGATGGGATGCCTTGTTCGGCTCCGCCGGCGTGGTGGCAAGTGACGCACTCGCCGGCCAGGTAGGCCCCGTATTCGAGGTCTCCCGTGATGGTGAGGAGTCCCGGGTCGAGGCCGTATTCGGCGGCCGTCATGGTGGGTTCCGCCGCCGGAAGCCGGCCGCCGGACAGGGAGCGCAACCACGCCAGGAGATCCGCCCGGTCGGTCGTTGCGGTCATGCCGTCGTAGCTCATGCGCGACCGTGGCACCGTCTTCCGGGGGTTTGCCAGAAAGGCGTCCAGGGTCGCCTCGGTCCACACCAGCCCGCCGGCTCCCGCCTTTCGCATGGCTGAAGAGTAGCGGAAGTCCGGCAGCGAACCGGCGCGGCGGCCGAACAGTTCGTTCAGGTGCGGGCCGATGCGGTGCTTGGCGCCGCGGCCCGCCTGATGGCAGCGTTTGCACTCCTGGTAGATCATCTTCCCGCGTTCCGCGTCCGCGGCCCGGACTCCGGTGGCGACGAGGAGGAAGAGAAGTACGAACGCGAGCAAAGCGAAACCCGCGGGTTTCGTCATGCTCATCATGCGGCGTGGAGATGCGGGAACGTCACGACTTGACCTCGACCCGCCTGCCGAGGCGGTGGACGGAGCCATCGTCATCGACCCATTCGAATTCGATGTCGCCCGACTCCTGGACGGCCATCTCGAAACTGAAGTACGGATCGGCGGACACGGCTCGTTCGAGATCCACGGAGATCGCCTCCTCGCCGTTGTAGCGCACCACGAACCTGTTGATGATCCGCCGGGCAATGCGTTTCCCGTCACGCCCGAGGCGGAGCCCCGTGTGCATGGGATGAGTGATGCGGGTCCTGACGGTGAAGGGAACACCCTTGGACACCGACTTCGGCAGTTTCACGCGTGGTCGGGGTTTCTGCATTGCACTTACCTGGTGTCCTGCGTCACGAACAATCTCATGTATCCCAATGGCGGCGGGCCATCAGCAGCCGCCCGCCGTCACCTTGATCGAGCGGGAGGTTGCGCGGAACGTGCCGTCGGCCATTTCCGCCACCGCGATCAGCTTCTGGCTCCCGGCCAGCCGGATTCGGGTCGACGCCGCGGGCTTGACCCATTTGCCGAAACTGAAGACGGCGACCCCGGGACTCGGGTTGCCGTCCGCGAACAACGCGATGCGCCGCGCTCCGTCCGCCGAAACCCGAACCGGTACGGCCCCGCCGTTGTCGGCGATCTCCGGCGCTTCGATGAGGACGCCGCCCTCCAGCGGCAGCGCGCCCTTGGTGAACAGCGCGATGGCGAGCTGGGTCTCGTTGGCCCCGCGCGCAACCCGGACAGGCAGGAGACCTGCCGGACCGGCCGCCAACGCCGCCAGCGCCGCGCCCGCGAAAGAAAGCAACTGCCTGCGAGTAGTGTGCATGCCAATGCGCCTTCGACCTGGTGCCGCCGGCGGGCCGGTGGCGACGTATGCGCCAGGGCAGGACGGCGGCTTGCCTTGTTCGGGTGTGCGGGGCCGCTGCTTGCCGCGCGCCGCACACAGTTTTTATAGTAGACGCCTCTTGAACTCGCAACGAAAGAGGACACCCATGAAATTCGGTCTATTCATCATCGGGGACGACGACCCGGAACTCAAGCTCGATCTCAAGGGCTACTACGAGCGGATGCTGGAACAGGTCCGCCACGGCGAGTCCCTGGGCTACGAGTGCTTCTGGTTCGGCGAACACCACTTCGACTTCCACGGCGTGATCCCGTCGCCCACCGTGCTCATGTCCGCCGCGGCCACGTGCACCGACACCATCCGCCTGGGTGTCGCGGTCGCGCTGCTGCCGTACCGGAATCCGGTGCTGACCGCCGAGGAATACGCCATGATCGATGTGCTGAGCGGCGGCCGCCTCGACTTCGGCGTGGGCCGCGGCACCCCGCCCGAACTGGTCGGCTTCGGCGTCAAGCAGGACAACCGCGACCTGCTGGTGGAGAGCCTGGAAGTCGTGGAGATGGCTTGGCGCGAGGGGAAGGTGTCCTACCAGGGGCGATTTCACCAAATCGACGAAGTCTCGCTGAACGTACAGCCGGTCCAGCGCCCATTGCCGCCCGTGTACTTCGCCGCCCTGAGCCAAGGCTCCTACCAGGTAGCGGGAGAGCGAGGGTACCCCATCCTCGGCATCCCCTTCGCGAGCTGCAAGGACTGGGCCGAGGTGAAACGGAAGGTGGAGTTCTACACGGAAACCCTGAGCCAGAACGGTCACGACCCCGGTGCCCTTGACGTGGGCCAGACCATCCACACCCACGTGGCCGAGTCCGACGCCGCCGCCCGGCGCCGCGCCCGCCCCGCCATGGCCCGTTACTACGAGGCGCGCAAGTCCGTGCGCCCCCGCGGCTACGACGAGCTCGACCGTGAGCGCATGCTGATGGTCGGCGGCCCCGCCCGTTGCATCGAGCAGATCCAGGAGATCGCCGACACCGGCGCCAACTACGTGATCTTTTCAATGAACTTCGCCGGCCTGGACCAGGCCAGCATCCTGGAGTCGATGGCGATGATGGTGAGGGAGGTGCTGCCGAAGGTCGAGTTGCACGAGTAATCGACCCAAGACACGTGCTCCTGACCGTCATTGATCATGAACCCGACGCGGTCATGCGGGCGCTTGGCCGGCCCGGGGCTTGAAGACGAAACCAAATCCTCTCTGGTGGGGAGAGAGGGGCCGATCTCGTTCCGTTTTCCTGCCTACCGCATCAGCCCCGGTAGCCAAATCGCAATCGGCGGAAACATCATCACCAGGGCCAGCGCGATGATGTTGATGAGCACAAAGGGGATGACGCCGCGGTAGATGGCGCCGAGCGTGACGTCCGGCGGGGAGACGCCCTTGAGTACGAAGAGGTTCATGCCGAAGGGCGGGGTGATGAGGGACAGCTCGATGTTGACCATGGTGACGATGGCGAACCACAGGGGGTCGAGGCCCAGGGAGCGGATCACGGGGAAGAAGATCGGCACCGTGATGAGCATGATGGAGATGGGCTCCATGAACGCGCCCATGATGAGGATCACGATCTGCATGGCGGCGATGATGATCCACTGGGACACGGCCAGCTCCGTGGCGAAGGTGGAGAGGCCCATGGCCGCGCCGGAGTGGGCCAGGATCTGGCTGAAGGCGGTGGCGCTGGTGACGATGAGGAGGGCGAAGCCAGAGACCTCCACGGTCCCCAGCAACGATGACTTCAGGATCGCCCACGACAGGCGCCGGTAGGCCAGTCCCAGGCAGAAGGCCCCGGCCACGCCCATGGCGGCGGACTCGCTGGGGGTGGCGATGCCCATGAAGATGGACCCCAGCACCACCAGCACCAGCACTACCAGCGGCATGAAGTACTTGAGCGCGGCCATGCGCTCGCCCCAGGACACCTTCTCGACCTCCACCGCCGGAGCAAGCTGCGGCCAGATGGTGCAGGCGATGACGATATAGCCGAACAGCAGCGACGCCAGCAGCAGTCCCGGCAGGACGCCGCCGATCAGCAGGTCGCCCACCGAGAGCTGGCTGATGCCACCGAAGATGACCATGAGCGCGCTGGGCGGGATGAGCACGGCAAGGCCGCCGGAAGTAGCCAGGGTGCCTACGGCCAGGCCCGTGTCGTAGCCCTGCTTGCGCATCTCCGGGATCAGGATCGTTCCCAGGGTGGCGGAGCTGGCCATGCTGGAGCCGCTGCCGGCGCCGAAGGCCGTGCCCGCCAGCACAGCCAGCACCGCGAGGCGGCCGGGCACCTTGCCCAGCCATTTGCCGATGGAGGTTATGGCGAGGGCCGCAAGCCCCGAATGGAGCACCAACTCCCCCATCAGCACGAACAGGGGCAGGGCGATGAACGCGAAGGTGCCGACGCTCGTGAAGCTGCTCAGGGCCACGGCCTGGACCGCGCCCGGCCCCACCAACACGTAAAGGAACCCGACGTTCAGCACGCCGAACGCGAACGCGATGGGGATGCCCGACGCCATCAGCAGCATGAGGGCGCCGAACATGACGACCAGGACGATCCACCAATCGAGGAGAATCAGAGACCTCCTTCTCCGGGCGTGATCTCCGTGTGCGCACGCTCTCCGGCGAGTATTCGGAACAGGAAGCCCAGGGCCAGCCAGGCTGCCCCGATGGGAATGATGATCAGTACCGGGAACTTGGGGAAGTTGAGGGCGGTGGAGAAGCGGTAGCCGTTCTCCAGCGCGTGCCACGCCACCACCCAGCCCTGCCACGTGAGCACCACGCAGTAGATCAGCCCGAAGACGTCCGTCACGACCCGCAGCCGGCGTTGTGTCGGAGCCTTGAGCCGTACCGTCACCAGCTCGACCTTCACGTGGTGGTCGTTCATGAGGATCCACGCGGCAGGAACGAAGGTGAGGTACACCAGCAGGTATTCGTTCATGTCGATGACCCAGATGGTGGGCGCGCGGAAGATCAGACGGGCGAAGACGTCGTAAAGGACGGACACCGTCATCACCACCACGAACGCGGCGGCGACGGCGCTGAGCACGCGGTTCGCCTTGTCGAAGGCAAGGCTCAGGGTTTGCAGCATGGGGCGAGCCGTGGGCGGCGGCCGCCGGTCGGTCGCGTCACGCGGACCGGCGGTCGCCGCACTTCACGTAGGGCAGGCTCGGCTCAGTTGTACGGCGCCAGGGCCTTCTGGATGCGTGGCCCGTAGTCGGGCGACTGCTTGAGAAGGTCGGCCCAGTAGGCGTTGCGCGCGGCGGCCAGCCGCTTCTTGGCGGCGTCGTCGACCTCGATGAGCTTCATGCCGTTGGCCTGGAGCTTTTTGATCGAGGCCTGGTCGGCGTTGTAGTAATAGTCCAGCACTTCACGCTCCATCCCTTCGGCGGTGTCGGACAGCACCTTTTTCGCGGCTTCCGGGAGCTTGTCCCACACGCGCGTGGCAATGTAGACGCCGCCCGGCGAAAGCTGCATGGGCGTGGCGATCATGGCCTTGTAGACGTCCCGCTCGCCGAAGCTCCAGGCGTCGTTGGGAGCCCGGTAGGCGCCGTCCACCACGCCGCGCTGCAGCGCCGTGTACAGCTCGTTGGCCGGGATGGTCTGGGGCGATCCGCCGAGATACTGGATGGCGCGGGCGTCCTGGGCGCCCGAGGCGCGGATGCGCTTGCCCTTGATGTCGTCGAGACTCGCGATGGGCTTGGCCATGAGGAAGCGGAACCCGGTGCCGCCCACCAGGATGCCGACGAAACGCGTAGACGATTTCTTGGCGTAGGCCTCGTTGATGATCTTCATGGCGTCCGTCTTGCGCAACGCCTCGAGCCACTTGTAGATGTCGTCGGGCTTGACCAGACTCATGGCCGCGCCTTCGATGGTCTCGCCGGCGTAGTACGCACCCGCCGAGTGGGTCATGTCGGCGATGCCGGTGCGCAGGGCCTGGAACTGCTCGAAGGCGGGGGCCACCTCGGGTCCGCCCAGGAGGCGCACATGCACGACGCCCTTGCCGTTCTTGTTCACGCGCTTGATGTACTCCTTGTACATCAGGTCGCAGTCGCAGCTCAGGGGCCACGCCGCGATGGCGCGGAGCACCACTTCCTTGGCGCCCGCGGGCGCCGCGGCGGTAAGGGTCCAGGCAGGCACGGCCAGCAGCAGGGCCAGCAGAGAGACTCTCAGGAACGGCTTCACTCGCATCATACACCTCCGGTTGTCCCGTCGGGACATACCTTCCCGCGCGGGGGCGCCATGGTTGCCGCGGGGAGCCGCGGCGCCCGTGTGTTTATCAGCCGTGGGTCGTCATTTGCCGGCCCCGTTCGAGCGGGTCGGGCCGTGCGCCCTCAGATCGCCTCGTAGGGGTAGCGCTTCACCTTCTCCATGTTCTTGCCCTCGATGCGGATCAGCTTGGTGGTGTCGGCGCGCCAGGGCGAGTGGAGATCCCCCTCGTTGTAAAGGTGCGCCATGCCGCGCTTGAGGGTGTAGGTGCGAAGCTTGCGGGCCTTGCCCTTCTTGCCGTCGTCCGCGGGCTCGACCTTCTCCCAGTCGGTCATTTCGGTCTCGCCCGAGGCCTGGCCGTAGATGGCCCAGGCGGGACCGTGATCGTGGGGATTGCTGCCCTTGGCGCCCTTGTTGTGGTGCGCCAGGATGCAGAAACCGAGTTCCTCGTCCTCGTAGATGACCTTGCGTTCCGGCTGGTCCTCTTCGATGTGCTGTGCGATGAAATCGTCGTCGTTGCAGACCTCCGCGACCAGTGTAACCACCTTCTGGCGCCCCTCGGGGCCGGGCTCCGCCTTGAGGATGCGATGACAGTCTGCCGCGAACTGCTCTAACGTATGGCTCATGGTATCACTCCTTTGAAAGCAAATTTCGGGCCGGTCGAACCGCCCGAGGATACGCATGTTCGAATCCTTGTACCTTGTACGCTTTCCCCCGCGACGGTGTCAACCGGGTTCCGCGGGCGGGGTGGGGCCGGGCAAGGAGGCCGCCATACCCCCCACCCCTGGATTCCCGCTTCCGCGGGAATGACTCATTGGGGGCCGGCGCCCCATTTTCGTCCCCCCTTGTGTCGGCTGAAGCCGACATGGGTGATTCCCGCGAAAGTTCACCCCCGACCCCGATCGGAAGCGGGAATCCAGGGGAGGCGGGGCCATGAGTCGCCACGAGCCCCGCTACTCCGCCCACCCGACAATGGGCGTGAACAGGTCCTCCAGTGACGGCGCGGGCTCCGCCACGAACCCCTGCTCCACGAGGTACTGCATGAACGTTTCCAGCGTGTCGCGGTTGGCCTCCACCCCGTAGGGGTAGGGGTCGCCGCCGAACAGTTCGCGGATCTCGTCCATCTCGGCGTTGAGCCAGGGCACCATGTACACCATGGTGCCGGTAAACCCCATGTGCTTGAGGGTCCATGCCTTGGCCGCCTGGAAGGCCTTGAACATGGTCTCGGCGATCCACGGGTGTTGCGTGTGAAGCTCCTCGCGCATGACGATGGTGTGCATGATGGGGAAGATGCCGGTGTCCTGGAAATACTCCCGTTCGGCCCGGCGGTAATCCGGGAACAACCTGCCGATGGCCGGGTTCTTTCCCAGGGAATCCGGCTGCCGGGCGCCGAGGTAGGCGACGATGTCGCCCTGCGCCAGCAGGTCGTTGATGGATTTGTCCGCCGGGGCCGTCTCGATGTCCAGGCCGCCCAGCGGCCTCAGGTCCACCTCGTCGTCCGGCGGCCGCGGCGCGTTGACGCCGCCCTCGACCCAACGGATGCTGGAGAGGTCGACGCCGTGGCGGTGCCGCAGGATGCCGCGTATCCACACGGCCGCGGTCTGGCCGTACTCCTGGACGCCCACGCGCTTGCCGTTGAGGTCGGCGGGCTCGGTGATGCCCTGTTCGCGGTTGACGTAAACGTACGCATGGCGGAAGAGCCGCGACGGAAAGACCGGCAGCGCGATGAACGGGAACGAGCCGCGCGAACGCCGGGTCAGGTACGTCGACAGCGACATTTCGCACAGGTCGAAGGCACGGGCCTTCATCATGCGGGTGAAGATCTCCGGCGGCGACTGTATCTGCAGGCAGGTAACGTCGATGCCTTCGGGCCGCACCTCGCCCTTGGCGATGGCTTCGACGCGGTCGTACGGCCCGGTGGCCAGGGTCAATGAGATGTTTCCCAAGGTCGTCTCCTCCGTGGCAAGGTGTCCCGCGGGCGTCTGCCGGGCGAATTTTGCATCGGCGGCGTGCAGCTTATATGATATGGCAGGAGCGCGAGGGGTTGCGCGTTGCGCCGGTTCCGGCAGCGCTCCGGTTTCGAAGGCAGCTTTCCAAAGTCGGGCGGAAACCGCAAGGTTCGGCCCATGATCGTCGAATCAACGTTCGGGGGATTTCATGCAGATGCAGTTCAGTCTTCACAGTCCCAACGGCGGCCTGAAGGAAGCGGCGCGGATCCGCGACCGGGTGGTGCGCGCCGAGCAGCTCGGTTACGAGGGCATCTACCTTGGGTGCAGCCAGCTCAGCACGCCGGAGCCTTTCCAGATCCTGGCCGTTTGCGCGGTGGCCACGAACCGTCTGAAACTGGGTACGGCCGTCACCAACATGGTCTACCAGGACCCCACCGTCCTGGCGGGGTCGGCCGCGACCCTGAGCGACATCTCCGACGGCCGCGCCGTGCTCGGCCTGGGCACCGGCGACGGTCCCGTGTACGCCATGGGCCGCAGGGCCACCCGGCTCAAGGAGTTCGAGGAGGGGGTGCGCACCATCCGCGACGTCCTGCGGGGCGGAGAGCTTGTGACCCCCAACAACCGCGTGAGCGTGAACTACCGCGTGCTGCCGACGCCGGTGTACCTCTCCATGGAGGGACCCAAGGGCCTGCGGCTCGCGGGGCGGGCGGCCGACGGCGTGTTCCTCGGGAGCGGGGTGGAGCCTCGCGCCGTGAGCTGGGCGCTGGCGCGCATCGCCGAGGGCGCGGCCGAGGCCGGGCGCTCGCCGGACGAGATCGCCACCCTGGCCTGCGGCATGGTGTGCATCAAGGAGGACGGCGACGAAGCGCGCCAGATCGTGCGCCGCCGCCTCGCCAACCGCGCGCACCACAACTTCCAGTCCACCCTCGAGACCGTGCCCGAGGAAGAGATGGAGAGCATCCGGAAGTTCATGGGGGCTTTCGATCAATCCAAGCCCATGGAGGACCGTTCCGATCCGGCGTTGATCACCGACTATCTGGTGCGCCGCTTCGCCATCGCCGGCACCCCCAAGGAGTGCATCACGCGCCTGGAGGAACTGGCGGACGCCGGCGTCAAGGGCGTCATGCTGACGCCGGCCCGGCGCGTCTACGAGGAGACCGTGGAGGCCTTGGCCGAGAAGGTGATGCCCGCGTTCGGGGCGTAGCGCCGCCGCAAACTTCGCCCACGTCATGAGCGACATTCGCCCGTGGCGTGGGCGTTTTGCATGACTTGCCCCACGCGGTCCGCCGGGCTGGTACACCCCAGGCCCATGCGATTCTACGTCAACATCCTCTCCACGCACTTCCCGGACCTGGATCCGCCCTACGAGGTCTACTACCGGCAGATGCTGGAGCAGATCGAGCTGGCCGAGGATCTCGGGTTCGAGTGCTTCATGTTCAACGAACACCACTTCCTGGGCTACGGCGGCCTCGTCGCCAACCCGGCGGTGATGTTGGCGGCGGCCGCGGCCCGAACCTCACGCATTCGCCTGGGTCCGTGCATCGCCATCCTGAGCGTGCGCCATCCGCTGCAGGTGGCCGAGGACTACGCCATGGTGGACGCCGTTTCCGGCGGTCGTCTGGAGTTCGGCATCGGGCTCGGCAACACGGCCCTGGACTACCGCGTCTTCGAGACGCCGCAGGAGGAGGGACGCGCGCGCTACCAGGAGGCCCACGACGTCATCGTCAAGGCCTGGACCCGCGAACGCTTCAGCCACGACGGGGACTTCTGGAAGTTCGAGGAGATCACGCTGTACCCGCGGCCGGTACAGCAGCCGCTCCCGCTCATATGGGTGGCCGGCACCTCGCCCGAAGGACTCGGGTGGGCCGGGCGCCACGGCTATCACATCATGACCGTCGGGCATCCCCATCCACCCGACAAGGTGCGCGTTGGCGTGGAGGCGTGGCGCGAGGGCCTCGCGGCCACGGGACGCGACCCCGCGGACTACCACTGCCAGTACCACCTGCGCACCTACGTGAACGAGAACGCCGCGGTGGCCCGTGAGACCGGTGAGAAGGCCATCGACCGCTACGAGGCGATCTCGCGCATCCAGCGCAAGGCGCCGCCACCGCCGGGGTACGTTTACGACTGGCAGGGTATGCTGGAAACCGGCCGCAACCTCTACGGCACTCCCGAGCAATGCATCGAGATCATCCGCAACGCCCAGTGCCACTACCACTTCGACACCCTCACCCACAATTTCAACTTCGGCGGGCTACCGCACGAGGAAGTCGAGAAGTCCATGCGCCTGTTCGCGCGGGAAGTCATGCCCGCGTTCCGTTAGAGAACGTCAACGGGTACCCCGGCGGACTCGGATGCCGTTCGCTGCCATGGCTGGCCCATCCATGCTCTCGGCCAGCGGTTGGGCGTCCTACAGATTGACCCGCGCCATGCCGTCGGGTGGATAGCGGTCGCCGGCGGCCGCGCCCGGTGGAAACGCCGCATCCAGCGCGGCGAGGTCTTCGGCCGTGAGCGCGATGTCCAGGGCCTTGAGGTTCTCTTCCAGGTGAGTGCGCCGCTTGCAGCCGGGGATGGGGAAGACGTTGGCGCCCCGGGCCAACACCCAGGCGATGCAGATCTGCGCCGGCGTTGCGTCGTGGGTGCCGGCGACCTTCCGGATCGCCGCCACGCGCTCGCGGTTGGCGGTGGCGTTGTCGTCCGAGAAGCGCGGGAACTTGTGGCGCGTGTCGCCTTGCTCCAGCGCGTCACGGCCACCCACCGTTCCGGCCAGGAAGCCGTAGCCGAGCGGCGCATAGGCCATCAGCCCAAGGCCGAGCTCGTCGCACGCGTCGAGGTGTCCTCCTTCAACGTCACGGGTCCACAGTGAGTACTCGTACTGCAACGATACCAGCGCGTGAACCTTCATGGCCCGGCGCAAAGTGCCGGGCGCGGCTTCCGACAGGCCGATGAAACGGGTCTTGCCGTCCTCCACCAGCCGGACCATGGCGCCCACGGACTCCTCGATGGGCACGGTGGGATCGACGCGGGACAGGCAGAATGCATCCAGCGTCTCGATGCCGAGATTCTTGAGGCTGGTCTCGCAGACCTGGCGCAGCCGGTCGGGCGTGCCGCTGCCCTGCGCCACCGATGAGCCGTCGTTGGTCCGGATGGTGCCGGTCTTGGAGTGGATGAAGACCTTGTCGCGCTTGCCGCCCTTGAGGGCCTGGCCGATGAGACGGTGGTTGTGCCCCTGGCCGTAGCTGGCCGACGTATCCAGCAGCGTGACCCCGAGGTCGATGGCGCGGTGGATGGTGGCGATGGACTCCGTGTCGTCGGCCGAGCCGTAAGCTCCCGACATGGAGAAGCAGCCGAGCCCGATACGGGACAGCTCCTCGCCGGTGGTGCCGAAGATCGCGGTTTCCATGGGATGTTCCTGCGCCGCCGGGCGGTGTCCACCGCGGCGCGTACGATGTCCCGGCTCCTTACAGGTCCAGCGTGCTGGGCGCGAAGATCTCTTCCAGTTCCAGCTTGCGCGGGGTGAGCTTCTGCTCGAACGAGTAGTCGATGAGGGTTTCGAGCATGGCCGCGTTGTCCTTGATGCCGTAAGGGAAGGGGTCCGGGCCGACGACGGCGCGGGTCTGCTCCAGGTACTGCGCGCCGAAGAAGAGGTCCGACGGGATGGCCTGCGGCAGTTGCTGGAGCCAGTGCTCCTTGGCCTTGGCGAAGGCCGCGTAGAGGTTGAAGGCCAGCCAGGGGTGCTTCTCGTGCACGTCGCCGCGGATCACGAAGCAGTGGTTGATGGGGACGAAGCCGTGGGCCTCGACGTAGCGCCGGCCCTCGGCCATGGTGTCGGTGAACAGCGGGCGCACGGCTTCGGCGTCTCCCTCGCGGCGATGGTGGGTGGAGCGGTCGATGACGTTGCGTTCGGCGTGGAAGGCGCTCAGCACCATGGCGGTATCGAGCTCCCGGTCCACCAGCATCGAAACGAGACTCTTGTCCTTGGGGATGCGGTGGAAGCGGATCCCTTCCGGCGGCGTGAAACCGGTGGCGCCGCCGTGGCTCAACTCCTCGCTCCGTTCCATGTACCAGTCCACGCCGTACTGCGATACGCCGAAGTCGTGCTCCAGGGTGCCGCGGGTCCACAGCGCCGCGGTCTGCTGGTACTCGCCCACGCCGATGCGCTTTCCCGCCAGCTCGCACGGGTTCTCGATGCCGGAATCCTTGTGAACGTACAGCGCCATGTGCATGAAGCGGCGGGAAGGGAACACGGGGATGGCCACCATGTCATGGCCGCGCGACTTGGCGATGAGCAGGGAGGACATGGACATCTCGGAGACCTCGAACTCGCCGAACCTGAGCTGCCGCCAGAAGGTCTCGGACGGATTCGAGTGGGTCCACACCAGGTCGACACCTTCCACCGAGGTGGTGCCGTCGAGAAGCGGGGCGATGCGTTCGTAACGGGCGGAGATCAGGCTGAGTCGAAGTTTTTTCATGGCGGTGTGTCTACCACAGAATCGTGCAACGGTCTGCCGTGCGCGGCGACCGGGCGGCCCGGCCCCGCTGCTCCGGATACCGGGACAGGTCCGGGGTCACGGGAGCGGAGGATGCGGGCAGGGAGGGGTGCCGGCAAAGGGCGGACCGAGGAGTGCGAAGAGATACCGGCCGGCGCAAGTGAGCCGGACCGGACAGCGTCGAACGGTCCGTTCCGGCTCGGATGCGGGTGATTGTTCTCGCTACTGCGCCGTCACGCAGGCCGTCAGCACGGACGGGATCTCCGCCAGCACCGGTTCCCAGGAGTCGCCGCGGTCGCGGGTGACGTAGAGAGCCCCGAGGCCTCGCTCCTTGGGGTCGAAGCCGAAGCCGCGGGAGCCGTCGCCCATGGCGGCGAAGACCGTGTCCGGGTCTTCGGGATGGCGCTGCAGCGTCCACGGCATGTATGGCATCATCTCGCCGATGCCGTTGGTGGCGGTGCGCCAGGTCCCACCTTCGTCATCGCTCAGCATGATCACGCCGTGGGGATTGGTGCTCTCGCCGCGCCACACGCCGGGGGAGCCGCGCCCGCCGCACACCATCATCCGCGGGGTGTCGCCCGGCAGGAAGAACCAGTCGTGGGTGTAGCTGTACTTCTCGGTGTAGCCCCACGGCATGCCGTCCTCGACCCGGCGCCACTGCCGTCCGCGGTCGTCGCTGCGGAAGAAGCCCCGGGCGCACGATACGTAGTAGCGGTCCTTGCTGCCCGGATAGTTGTAGATGTGGTGCATGTCGAGGTAGTCGATGCCCTTGCTGGCGTCCACCCAGGTCTTGCCCCGGTCCTCGCTGCGCACGACGCCACCGTGTTCGAGCGTCAGCAGAACGAGGTCGGCGTCGTCCGGATGGATGAAGATGTTGCACACGTGCGGGAACTGCACGCCCACGTACGGTCCCGGGACGCACCACTGGTTCTGCACCTCATCGGGCATCTGCTGCAGGCTTTCCAGGTTCTCCCAGGTGTCGCCCCCGTCCTCGCTGCGCATGAGCTGCACCGGACCGAGTCCGGCATAGACCACGCCGTCGTCGTGAGGATCCACCGCGAAGCAGCGGGCGTCGCCCTCGATGACCCTCTGCCAGCTCTTGCCCGCGTCGTCACTGCGGTAGGCGCCGTCGAAGGGCACGGCGGCAAAGACGCGCTCGGGCCGGGTCCTGCAGGCTGCCAGACCGTCCACGGTCTGTCCGGGAAAATGCTCGGCGCTCACCTCCAGCCCACCGCCGCGGTCCTCGTAGACGGTGAGCCCGCCGTTGAACGCCACGTAATAGCGGAGTGAATCACCCATGGCTCTCTCCTTTCGTGAGTGCGGATCGATTGATTTAGTGTCCTTCGACTTTGCTTTGCGACGCGGGTGGGGCGACCGCGGGTCGGGCGACCGCGGGTCGCCCCTACGGGTCATCGCACTCTGCTGGCGACGAAAACGCACTAGCGCGGCGCCACCAGGATTTCCTCCCGCGGGAAGTGGTCCATGATCTCGGCGCCGTCCTTGGTCACCACCACCATGTTCTCCAACCGCACGCCGCCCACGCGGGTCTCGCCCTCGCGGCTCTCGATGGCGATGGTCATGCCTTCCTCGAACACCTGCGGGTAGTTGAGGGACCACTGCCGGTTGATGATCGGGATGTCGTAGTTGGTGCTTCCCTGGGTGAGGCCGATGCCGTGGCCGATCTCGCTGGCCAGCACCTCGCACTCCTCGTCGTAGCCCCAGCTCGTGGCGGGCGGAAAGTGCTTGGCGGCGTCGGCCGTGGTGGCGCCCGGCTTGATGGCGTCGATGACCCCGTCGATGCTGTCCCGCACCCGCTTGTACCAGTCCTGCTCCTTGGCGTTGGGCTTCCGGCCCACGATGAAGGTCCGGTAGGTGCAGGTGGCATAGCCCTGGTAGGTGAGGCCGCAGAGCGAGCCGTACAACAGGTCGCCGGTCTGAAGCAGCCGGCTGGACTGGTGGAAGCCGCGGTCGAAGGTGCTGGGTCCGGAGCGCCAGCCTCCGGGCGGCGCCGACTCCGCGCCCATGTCGTAGCCCGCTTTGGTGGCGATGCCCGATAGCTCGGTGTCGCGCACTCCCGGCTTGGCGTTCTCCCAGATGCTGTACCAGACGCCTTCCACGATGGCCGCGGCGGTCTTGAGGCAATCGATCTCGTCGGCCGTCTTGATCTTGCGGATCTCCTTCATCACCAGGCTGAAGTCCACCAAGTTCTTGACGCCGGCGTTGGTAAGCGCCTCGCGCGCGATGCCGTCGAAGGCGCTGAAGCCGATCTTCTCCTTTAGGAGGCCGCGGCTCTTGAGCTCGTCGTGGATGTCGGCAGCGAACTGCCGCGCCTCGTCCTTGGCCGCCTCGATGCCGCAGGCCGCGGTGAGCCAGGCCCGTGCCGGCCGCCACTCCTTGATCCACGGCGCCTGGTCCGGCATCTGGTGGAAATGGCCGCTGTGTTCGTACATGATCGGGTCGTGGTCGGCGAAAAAGAGGGTGTAGCGGCACATCGGGTAGTTGAAGCCCTTGAGGCCGGTGAGGTAGCGGATGTTGGCCGAGTTGGCTTCCAACAGCGCCGGGATGCCGTGCTCCTTCATGATGCGCTTGGCGCGCTCGGCTCGCTCCCGCCGCATGCGGTCCGTGTTCAGCCGCTCCTGCCAGTCCGATATCTCGTTGCCGTAGATGAGCTTCGACGCGTACTGTGGTGCCATGTAAGAAACCTCCTTGGTGGCCGCGGGAATCAGGAATCTGTCCCGACGGGGGCGGGTCCGAAACCCGCCCCTACATGGCCATACGAGCCGGACCTTGTCAAGGTTCAGGCGGGGTAATAGGATGGACGGAGCGCCACGGGAACGGCCTCGGGAGGCTCCGCAAGGGAAGGCCACCGCGCCCGGCCCAGCGGCGTTCACGGAAGGAGAGGGGACGAAGATGAGCAACTACCGCGCCGTCGATGCCGACGGCCACGTGATGGAGCATCCCGGAGAGATCAAGGAGTTCTTCGAGCCGCCCTACAACCAACTGCCCTGGACCGTCTATTCCCTGTTCCCCAGCGTCGACGGCTTCGTTCGCGGTTTCTCGCGGCTCACCGAGGACGACGACCCCAACGCCGAGCGCTGGGTGGAGTTTCTCGACCGCTGCGGCATCGAGACCTCCTACCTGTATCCGTCGGTGGGTCTTGCCAGCGGCATGATCCAGGACCGGGACTATGCCGCGGCCATCGCCCGCGCCTACAACCGCTGGGTGCACGCGAAATTCATGCAGGCCAGCGAGCGCCTGCGCGCGGTGGCGCTGATCCCGGCCCAGAACATACCGGAGGCGGTGACGGAACTCCGCGCCGCGGTGACCGAGCTGGGCATGCCCGGCGCCATGCTGCCGTCGGTGACGGCCGCCGGCAAGCACTACGGCCACCGCGACTTCGACCCGCTCTACGAGGAAGCCCAGCGGCTCGGGTGCTGTCTGGCCATCCACGGCGCGGTGAGTCAGCGCATCGGCATCGACAACTCCGACAACCTCTTCAAGACCCACACCCTGGAGCACCCGTTGTCCCAGCTCATCCAGTTCACCGACATGATGACCGAGGGCGTGTTCGAGCGTTTCCCCGACCTGCGCTTCGCCTTTCTGGAGGCCGGCGCCGGCTGGGCCCCCTACATGATGGACCGCATGGACGAGAACTACGAGCGACGCAGGCGCTGGTGCCCGGTGCTCACCAAGCGCCCGAGCGAATACGTGCGCGGCGGGAACATCTACTTCAGTTGCGAGGTGGAGGAGAAGACCCTGCCCACCGTGCTCCAACTCGTGGGCGAGGACCGGATCTTTTTCGCCTCCGACTATCCCCACGAGCGTCACAAGGGCGAGTTCTACGGCGACATCGACGAGTTGAACGCACGCGAGGACCTATCGGACACCGAGAAGCACAAGGTCCTCTACGTCAACGCCGAGCGCTTCTACAACGGCTGAGTCGAGCGGCGCGGAAGGGGAGACGACAGGAGGAAACCCATCATGCCGAAGGTATCATCCCTGGGCCACGTCGGCCTGCTGGTCCACGACATCGAACGTTCCAAGGCCTTCTACCGTGACGTGCTGGGTCTGACCGTCAGCGACGAGAGCGACACCGGCACCGTCTTCATGACCGCCCAGGAGCGCCACCAGGAGCACCACGAGCTTCAGTTGCGCCCCGGCCGACAAGACACCAACGGTGCGAGCATCGTCACGCAGCTATCCTTCCGCTGCGGCACCTTGGCCGAGTTGAAGGCCTTCCACCGCGACTTCCTCGAACGCGGCGTCCCGGTCGAGCGCGTCGCCAGCCACGGCAACGCCATCGGCATCTATTTCCACGACCCCGACGGCAACACCGTGGAAGTCTACTGGCCCACCGGCATCGACTGGCCCCAGCCGTTCCGCAAGGCCGTGGACCTCAGCGCGGCCGACGAGGAGATCCTGGCGAATTTGACGTGAGCTGTGCGATATAGTCGCGGATGATGGCTTTACCGGTGTTCAGGTCACCGCCAAGCACACATTCGACTCCCTCCGTGAGCAAGGCTTCGCGAAAGGTGGTATCGTGTTCGAGACGCTCCTGGATGGTCTCCTTGAAGTCACGTGTGAGGACCATTGATTTCCCCTTTGGCCTTCGTCTCCTTCAACCTGTCGGACGTGTCTCAGCCTGCGTTGCCGGTGGATGTCACAAGGAGCCCCGGCGAGCTACCCACTCCACGTCCTGATTGGTTACGGCCGCGATAACGTCGAAGTCCGAGTCGTAGTGGAGAACCGTCATCCGGGCGGTCTCCGCCGCGGCAGCGATAACCAGGTCCGGTATGGGCAACCGGTGCTTGCCTCTCCTGGCAAGTATTCCTTGAACTTCGATCGCCCTCCGGAAGATGCCGTCTGTCAACACGACCCTTTTGTAAGCTAATTCGCGGCGAGTGCGAACACGCTCATGCTCGGCGTGGTTCCGTGTAGAGTACAGAACCTCCAGATCGATGATCGCGCAGGTGGCAGCTTCACCCGATTCGATGAGGGGTACGAGCCTCGCCTGGACTCGTGGATGTTCCATGCGCGCTAGCGCGCTCTTGTCGATCAGATACGCCATGAAACCGTGACGAACGCGTTTACGAGCGCCACGCTTTCTCCATGACCTTCTTGTTGGCAAGGTCCATCCCGTCCATTTTCGTGAGCGCACGGATTTCCTGCCGCCGGGCGTCGACGCGCAGCACCTCGCGCAAGGCCGAGTCGATGGTTTCCTTGATGGACGATGTTCCGAGTACCATGCGCACCTGTTGGACCAGATGATCGTCGATGTCAACGCTGGTTTTTCTCATGGAAAACCTCCGCATGTCTCCGGGTGCGGATATCGAGAATCTAGAACTATGATATCCGATCCGTCAGAAAAACGGAATCGGACTCCCTGTCGAGATGCAGAAGCTGACTGTGGCGAAGAACGGACCCCACACCGGGCGGCACAGGGGTCCAGCATTTCTACCCCCTACGATTCGTTCAGTGCCGCGTACACCTTCTCCGCGGTGAGCGGCAGGTCGCAGACGCGCGCGCCGGTGGCGTCGGCCACGGCGTTGGCGATGGCGGCGGCGGTGGGGACGTTGGGGAGCTCGCCGATGGCCTTGCCCTGGAAGGGGACAGGGCCTTCGCCCTGGTCGACGAACACGGTGTCGAGCCGGGGGATGTCCTTGGCGCAGGGGAGCTTGAAGTCGCCCAGGTTCAGGGTGGTGATCCTGCCGTCGGACATGGGGTTGTCTTCCATGAGCGCGAAGCCCACGCCGTTCACCACGCCGCCGTCGATCTGGCCCTGGTAGGTGAGGTGGTTGATGATCCGGCCGGAGTCATGGGCGGTGGTCATGCGGGTCACCTTCACCTGGCCGGTCTCCGGGTCCACCTCGACTTCGGCCACCTGGGCCGCGAAAGAGGTGATGGGCGGCTGGCCCTCGGGGGCGAAGAGGGTGTCGTGGTGGAACGAGCCGCCGCCCTCGGCGATGGCGGCCCGGGCCACCTCGGCAAACGACAGCTCGCCGCCCTCGGGCGCGGCGAAGCGGCCGTCCACCCGGCCCACCTGGTCGGGCGCGCAGCCGAGCTTCCTGGCGGCGCACTCCGCGAGCATTTCGTGGACCTCGCGGGCGGCCTTGTGGGCGGCGTGTCCGGTGGTGTTGGTGGACTTGCTGCCGCCGGTGCCGGGGTCCCAGGGGGAGTTGTCGGTGTCCTCCACCTGGATGCGGATGGTCTCGGGCGCGGTGCCCAGGGTCTCGCTGACGATCTGGACGATGGCGGTGTGGATTCCGGGGCCTACGTCGGGCACGCCGACGCGGACAGTGACCGTTCCGTCTTCATCCAGGTCGATGCCGGCGTTGGCGTTGCCGCCGCCGGCACCGCGCTCGTAAAGCGCGATGCCCCGGCCGCGGTTGGGTCCGGGCTGGCTGGTGCGCCATCCGGACGCTTCCACGGCCTTGGCCAGGGTTTCCTTGGCCAGGATGCCGTCCCACTTGGCGCCCAGCGGCGAGGCGTCGCCGGGGTCCAGCAGGTTGCGCATGCGGAAGTCCACCGGGTCGATGCCCATCTCTCGGGCCATGTGCCCCATCTGGGACTCCACCGCGAAGACGATCTGCGGACTCCCCGGAGTGCGTGTCTGTGTGCAGGGGACCTGGTTGGTGTAGGAGCACACGGTCTCGATGCGGATGGCCGGCACCCGGTAGTAGCTGGCCAGCCGCCGGGCGCCCAGCACGGTGATCTCGGGGTTGGCCTTCCAAGCGGCATAGGCGCCGCCCGCGAACGTGACGTGGCCCTCGATGGCCGTGATGGTGCCGTCGTTCTTGACCCCGGTGCGCAGAGTCACGACGGCCGGATGGCGGTGCGCGGCGGTGGCGATCTCCTCGGTGTAGGTGAGGACCATGCGCACCGGCCGGCCCGTTTCCCTGGCCAGGTAGTAGCACACCGGCGTGTCGATCATGGAAGCCTTGCCGCCGAAGTCGCCGCCCACCGAGAGGATGTGGACGTTGACCTTCTCGGGTTCCAGGCCCAGGTCCGCGCACAACCGGTTCTTGAGCGCGAACGGCCCCTTGTTGGAGGCCCATACCTCGACGTTGCCGGATTCGTCCACCGCCACGGTGCAGGCGTGGGGCTCCAGGTAGCCGTGGTGCGCCAGTTGCGTGGCGAAGGTGTTCTCGAACACCCGGTCTGCGGCGGCGAAACCGCTGTCGAGGTCGCCGTTCTGCCACACGCTATGGGACTGGACGTTGGGCCGGTCCGTATCCACGCCCTCGGCCAGCGGGGGCGCGTTCTTGTACTCCCGCGGCGCGTCGTGCAGCGCCGCGGTGCCCGGCTTCAGCGCCTCCAGCGGGTCGTACACGCCGGGCAGCTCCTCGTAGTCCACCTCGATCAGGCGCAGGGCCGCGTCGGCGATCTCCGGCGTGTCCGCGGCCACCGCGGCCACCGGGTCGCTCACGAACCGTACCTTGTCCCTGGCCAACACCGGCATGTCCTTCATGCGCAGGCCCACGTACACCTCCGGCAAGTCCGCTCCCGTCAGCACCGCGTGGACCCCCGCCAGCGCCTTGGCCTTGCTGGTGTCGATCTTGCGGATGCGCGCGTGGGGCAGCGGGCTGCGCAGCACCTTGGCGTACAACGACTCGGGGATCGGCAGGTCCGCGGCGTAGCGTGTGGCGCCGGTGACTTTGTCCGCGCCCTCGATGCGCGGCATGGGCTTTCCGACTGTCTGATAGGCCAAGTTGCACCTCCGGTTGGTTCGTCTGAAAATGGCGTCCTTCGACTTCGCTCGGCAGACCTCGCTACGCTCAGGACGAACGGTGGTGGGGAGAACCTTCCTCTGTTTCGAAAGGAGGTGGGAGCTTTCCTCCGTTCGTCCTGAGCGTAGCGAGGTCTGC
>JAJEAI010000100.1 GCA_022824205.1 Candidatus Binatia bacterium | reverse complement strand
GCTGGTCTTCACCGACGTGGAGGGAGCCTCCATGCCGCTGGTCATCAACCTCACGGCCACCTACGAACGGCTCGCGCTCGCCTTGGGCACCGGCGTCCACGACATGGTGCAAGTCTACGGCGAGCGGCAGGCCCGGCCGATCCAGGCGACAACCGTCACCGACGGGCCGGTGAAGGAGGTGGTTCTCAAGGGCGACGCGGCCGACCTGTCGGCGCTGCCCATCCCCTACCACAACGAGCTGGACGCCGGTCCCTACATCACCGGCGGGGTCATGGTCCTCAAGGACCCGGATACCGGCGCCCAGAATGCCGGGCTCTACCGCCATCAGGTGCACGACGCACGCACTCTCGGGGTCTACATCCAGGGCAGCCACCACGGCGGCTACATCTACCGGCGCAACTCGGAGCGCGGCGAGCCCACCGAGTTCGCTCTGGTGGTGGGGCACTATCCCACGTTCATGCTCGGGGCGGTGTCGCGCCTGCCGGGGATCGGCGGCGAGTTCGCCGAGGCCGGCGCGCTGTTGCAGGAACCCATCGAGCTGGTCCATGCCGAGACCGTGGACCTCATGGTGCCGGCGCACGCCGAGATCGTCATCGAGGGTCGGCTCCTGCCGGACGAGACCCGTCTCGAAGGCCCCTTCGGCGAGTGGACCGGCTACTACGTGAGCGTGGGCGCCCAGCCGGTGATGCACGTATCGGCCATGACCATGCGCCGGAACCCCATCTACTACGACGTCTTCCCGGCGGGCCAGGAACACCTGGTGCTGGGCAGCCTGCCGCGCATGGGCACCATCTACCGGCGCGTGCGGGAAGCCGTCCCCGGTGTGGTCAACGTCAACGTGCCGGCCCACGCGCGCACCCACTGCTACATCTCCATCCGCAAGACTCGCGACTCCGAGGTCAAGCGCGCGGCCCTGGCGGCCATCGCCACCGAGCCCGAGAACCTCCGCTGCGTGGTGGTGGTGGACGACGACGTCAACGTGTTCCACGAGCCCGAGGTGACCTGGGCCATCGGCACGCGCATGCGCCCGGACCAGGACGTACTCACGATCCCGGACTGGAACGGACCGGGCGACCTCCTGCCGTCGAACTGGGACTATACGGTGGACGGCACTCACGAGCCGGTCATGGGCGCGGTGATGATAATGGACGCCACCAAGCCGGCGCCGCCGGTGCAGTACCCGCAGCGCGCCCGGCCGCCCCAGGACAGGGTGCGGGAAGTGCGGCTGGAAGGGCTGTTGCAGGACTTCGACCCGTCGCTGCTGCGATCGCCGAAGACCTTGACCGGGGATTGAAGGAGTGCGAAACTCCTCACGCGCGTTGGAGTTGCACCACCAAAAAAGCGCCATTCAACCTCGCGTTCACCATGGCCATCGTCCGGAAGGTGTTCTCCTGAAGTAGTTTTCGTCAAACCGAAAGGAGCCCGTGATGCGAATTCCGAAATCGTTGTTCAATGCCTTTCTCGTGGCGCTCGTCGCCCTGTCGCTGGCGCTGGCCGCGGCCCCGGCATCGGCCGCGGACTGGAAGCCCAGCAAGCCCATCACCATCCTGGTGGGATTCACGGTGGGCGGGGCCATGGACACCGCCGCGCGGCTCCAGGGCGAGGTCATGTCGAAGCTGCTGGGCGTGCCCGTGCTCATCCGCAACGTGCCGGGGGCAGGGGGCAGGAACTCCGTGACCATCCTGAACCGGGCCAAGCCCGACGGCTACACCATGGCCGCCATCAACCTGCCCGGACAGGCCGTCAACCAGGTCGCGCGGGGAATGAGACCCGACCTGCGGAGCTTCACGTGGATCGGACGCCAGGTGTCCAACCCGTACTTCCTCCAGGCCACCACCAAGGAGGGCAAGGATCAGTGGACGAACTTCAAGCAGATGAAGACGGCCAAGAAACCCATAAAGGCGGGCATCACCGGAACCGGCGGGAACACGTTCCCCATCTCCGTCATCACCGCCAACCTGGTGGGCTTCCCGGTGGAGTTCATCGCGGGCTTCAAGGGACCGGAGTTGATCACGGGCATCATCCGCGGCGACATCACCATCACGAACCTGCCCCTGACCAAGCGCTGGACCACGGCGGTTCAGTCCGGCGAAGCCAAGGCCGTCGCCGTCTACCTGCCGGAGCGACATCCCAAGTTCCCCGACATCCCCACCGGCGTGGAACAGGGGTTCCCGGCACTGGATCGGTGACATGATCGCCCTGGTGGGGGACAACACCCCGCTGCTCAAGAAGTACATCAAGTGATCCTTGCCCATGGCGGCGCGACACGGTCCCGGCTTGACGGACCGCGTCGCGCCGTTCTCGTCCCGACCTCGGGCACTCCCGTGACACAGGACACCCACGTTCATGTTTGAGGGTTTCGGCGGCGCCCTGGTCACCATCTCGGAGCCGCACGTCCTTCTGACACTGTTCTTCGGCAGCGTCATCGGGCTGATCTTCGGCGCGGTGCCGGGGCTCGGCGGCATCCTCGCCATGTCGATGCTGCTGCCGTTCACCTTCACCTGGGACGCCATCACCGCGGTCTACCTGTTCTCCGGCATCATGGGGGCCAGCTCCTTCGGCGGCTCCATCAGCGCCATCCTGCTGAACACCCCGGGCACCCCGGTGAACGCCGCCACCTGCTTCGACGGCTACCCCATGGCCAAGCGCGGCGAGGCGGCGCGGGCGCTGGGGCTCTCGGCCGGAGCGTGTCTCCTCGGCGCGCTCTTCGGGCTCCTGATCCTGGCGCTGCTGATCCAGGTCATGCGCCCGCTGGTGATCGCCTTCGGCCATCCGGAGATCTTCTGGCTCGTGGTGTTCGGGCTGGTCACCACCGCCACGGTGAGCCAGGGCTCGCTCCTGAACGGGCTCATCGCCGGCGGCGTCGGCATCCTGCTGTCCCTGGTGGGCCTCAACGAGCCCACCGGCCTCATCCGTTACACCATGGGCAGCGAGTACCTGTGGGACGGGATTCCGCTGATCCCGTTCTTCGTTGGACTCTTCGCCATCGGCGAGCTGATCAACTACTCGGCCCAGGGCGGCACCATCGCCCGGGACAACATCCAGGCCAGCATCCGGGGCGCGTGGCAGGGGGTGATGGAGAACTTCCGCTACGCCGTCTGCCTGCTGCGCAGCTCGTCCATCGGCACGCTGGTGGGGATCATCCCCGGAGTGGGCGGCGAGACCGCCAATCTCATCGCCTACACCGTGGCCGTGCAGTCATCCAGGGACCCGACCTCCTTCGGCACGGGCAGCCCCGAGGGCGTCATCGCCAGCGAGGCGGCCAACGACTCCAAGGACGGCGGCGCGCTGCTGACCACCCTGAGCTTCGGCATCCCCGGCAGCCTGGCCATGGCGCTCCTGCTGAGCATCTTCATCATGCACGGGGTCTCGCCGGGACCGCAGTTGATACTCGACAACCCCATCTTCATCTGGACCCTGCTCAACGGTTACGTGGTCTCCAACGCCTTCGCCAGCATCTTCGGCCTGCTGGCGGCACGCTACCTGGCCATCATCACCCGTGTGCCGGTGCATTACCTCTCCGCCATCATCGCGGTGGTGGCCCTGGCGGGCACCTACATCCTGCGGGAAAACATCTGGGACGTGGTGCTGGTGGTGCTGCTGGGGATACTCGGCTTCGGCATGCGGCGCGCGGGCGTACCGGTGCTGCCGCTGGTCATCGGCTTCGTGCTGGGCAACCTGGCGGAGAAGTCGTTCCTGCTGACGCTCAGGATCCACGACGGCAGCTATTTCGGCTTCTTCAACAGCGTGATCTCCTGGATCCTCATCCTGACCATGGTGGCGGTCCCGGTGATCACGCGGCTCCGCACCCGCTCGACGACGACACCATGAAGCGCGTGAACTACAGCTACGTGATGGTCAACCTCTTCTACCTGGCGGTGGTGCTGGTAGTGGTCATCCCATCCTTCGGCTTCGAGGGACAGGGCGGGCTCGTGCCGCTGGTGCTGGGAATCCCGACCCTGGCGTTCATCCTGTTCTGCCTCGCACGCGAGCTGCTCTCCCCGAGCGCGGCACCCGACGACACCGTGGAGGTGGCGCCCTGGGACAAGGCCGCTCCTGTCGTGGCCTGGCTGGGGGTTTTCTGCGTCCTGGTGCTCCTCATCGGCTTCCAGCCCACCATTCCCATCTACATGGTCCTGTTCCTGCGCAGCTTCGGCCGGCTCTCCTGGACACGGTGCGCGGTGGCGGCGGTGACGGTGTGGGCGCTGGTGTACGTGAGCCTGGAGCTGGTGCTGCAACGGACGCTGTTCGAGGGCGTCCTGTTCGGCGCCATCCTGCCGCTGCTGTAGACCCCCGCGCGTGCGGGCGAGTTTGAATCCCGCCCTTACAAGGTTCAAAAAGGACGTTGGATCGGGCCGGTGCGCGCCGGAACCCCGATCGGCAACTTCAACCCCATGCGACCCGAATTCGTAGCCCTCGCCGCCGCCATCCTCTACTCCGGGGGCTCCATCACCGCGCGCATGGGGATGCGCCACTCCTCCCCGTTGACCGCGGCCTGCGTGCTGCTCTTCCTGCGTGCCGTCGTGTTCTGGATCGGCGTGGTCGTAATGGGTGGGATTCCCCACGTCCAGTGGCTGCCGCTGCTGCTGTTCGTCGGATTGGGAGTGCTGCAGACCGCTACAAGCCTGCTCCAGTTGACCGGCATCCACCGCCTTGGCGTGTCCCGGGCCGAGCCGCTGCGCAACACCTACCCGCTGTGGAGCGCCGTCATCGCCATCGTCTTTCTGGGGGAGCAGGCCAGTCCGGGCATCATCGCCGGGACCCTTCTCGTAGTGGGCGGCATCGCGCTGATCTCCTGGCAACCGGAGGAATCAGGCCTGCGCTATCGCTGGTGGGAGGGGATCTTCTCGCTCCTGGCGGCCCTGTTCGCCGGCATCGCGTTCCCGATCAGGCGCATCGCCTTCGACATCTCCAACGAGCCGCTCTACTTCGCCGCCGTCCTTGCCGTCGTGTCCTTCGTCTCGCTGGGTCCGTACGTGGGCGTCCGTCTCCGCAACGAGTCGTTCGTGCTCAACCGCCGGGCCGTGCCCCCGTTCATCCTGTCGGGCTTCTTCGAGTCGGCCGCCTCACTGCTGTCCCTGATCGCCGTGAGCCTCGGCCGGGTCGTGGTGGTGTCTCCCATCGTCGCCTCCACTCCTCTGTGGACCCTGATCCTCACCGTGGTGTTCCTGCGCGGCATCGAGCGCATCAACGCCCGCACCGTCACCGGCACCTTCGCGGTCATGACGGGGACGATCTCGATTATCCTGAGCCGGTAACGGCGACATGGCGCGCCCCACCCCTGGATTCCCGCCCCCGATCGGGGTCGAAGGCAGGCTTTCGCGGGAATCGTCCATGTCGCCTTGCAGCCGACACAAAGGGCAATGGAAATGGGGCGTCGGCCCCCCAATGAGTCATTGTCGCCCCCCAACGAGTCATTCCCGCGGAAGCGGGAATCCAGGGGTGGGGGGTGTGGCGACCTCATTGCCCGGCCCCGCCCCGCCTGGATTCCCGCTTCCGCGGGAATGACTCGTTGGAGTGTATGACAGACGGGTCTTGCGGCGTTTGGAACTTTGGAACCGGGGCTGTGGCACAGCCTGTTGCGCGGGAATGACGTTTGCGGACGACGCTGGTCCGCGAACTCGTTTCAGTCCGTGTGGCGGAGCCGCCGTTCCAGGTATGCCTGGATGACGGTGTTATACCAGGGGGTGGCGCCGCGGCGGCCGTGGAACCCCACGTGGCCGCCGTTGTCGGTGAGCACCAGAGTCACGTTGGGGGGTGTGTCGCGGCCGAGGTCCTCGTAGGGACCGGCCGGTATCCAGGGATCGTTCCTGGCGTGGAGCAGCAGCAGCGGCGTGTCGATGCGGTCGAGCAATCCGGTGGCCGAGCAGCGCGTGTAGTAGTCGTCGCAGTCCGCGAAGCCGTGATGCGGAGCGGTGAAGGCGTTGTCGAACTCGCGGATGCTGCGAGCGGCCAGGACGGCCTTCTGTTGCCGTGGGGAAATTTCCGAGGCGCCGCCGATGACCGCGTCCTTCATGCGCGCCAGCAGCCAGCGATGATAGAGCACGTTGCGAGGGCGCATCAGACTGCGGATGACGGCGCCGAGGTCGAGCGGCGTGGACACCGTGACCGCGCAGATGGGCGCAACCGCGCACGCGTGTCGCGCCAGGCAGTGGAGCATGACGGTGCCGCCGAGGGAGAAGCCGATCAGCACGACTCCGCGGCGGGCTTCCTCGATGTCGAGGGCCGACAGCACCGCGGCGACGTTGTCTCCGGAGCCACCGCAGTAGCTTCCGCGGCAAGTGGCCCGCGACGGGCCGGCGCCCCGGAGGTTTAGGCGCATGACCGGATATCCGAGCCTCAGGAACGAGCGCGTAGTCTCGAACATGTAGGAACTGCCCTCGCACCCGGTAAGGCCGTGCACGAGGATGACCAGCGGCCGGCCGGTGGCGTGGTGCGGCCGATGCAGCATGGCGAGGAGCGCGTCGCCGCCGCCGTCCGGCACCGGGAACCTCAGGCGCTCACCTGGCCAGGCGGACAAATCCTCACTGCAGGGAAAGAAGTAGTACCGGAGGGTCTGGAGGTCACCGCCCAGCCACGGGAAACGGGGCGTGAAATCTGCGTGCCCCGGATCGACCCAAGGCATCGGACCTTCATCGGAACGTCGGCTCAACCCCGTCACCGAACTCTCCAAACAGCCTCCATGTCTTGCCTGGCCTTCGGTGCAAGGCGATATTCAGCCTTCTCGCTTGCCATACTTTGCGGTCATTTCCTGTCACGAACAGATCGAGGTCGTCGGAATACCGGAATCCGAAGAAATGCCTATGAAGCGCGGTACCACCTGTCAGATAGAACGGTGCTTCGCAAGCGGCGAGCGTGCGCAGCACTCCATTCTGCAGGGGGTACAGGATCTCCTCGTAAAAGGCTTCGGATTCGTGCATAGCGCTCTCGCAAGGACGGCGGCCAGAGCCGTGCAATCGTCTCCGGTGTCAGCAACGTCTCGACTTCGTCAACCGTCAACGCTGCTACGATACGCTGCCAGGGCATCGTCTTCAGCATCCGCAGGAAGAGAGCCGGTCGGTCAAGGTGGCCGACCCGTTCGCGGCGGCCGCACAGCACATCCGCCACGTCTTCCGGGCGACAGCGGTAGTCCCACACGATGGTTCTTGCGATGCGCATCAGCTCCCGGTCGTCCGTCGACCCGGTGGGGGACGAACGGGCCGACTCGCCAGGGACATCCTGTCGTTTCGCCGGCATAATCCGGTTTCACTTTATCGAGTTTCGCGAACAGGGCCGCCATACGTCATGCCGCTAGCCCGGATATTTCACCAAGGGTGGGGAGCGGGACCTCAGTTCGTGATATAAAGTAATCATATCAACGACTTGGCGGGTCGAGGAACGAGGTCCCACGATGACAGAGTGTATTTTGGAGCAACTGGAATTTCAAGGG
>JAJEAI010000128.1 GCA_022824205.1 Candidatus Binatia bacterium | reverse complement strand
CACCCCGCCTGGATTCCCGCTTCCGCGGGAATGACGAAACGGGGGGACGCGGGAATGACGAAAAGGGGGGACGCGGGAATGACGGAGGAATCCGGGGATTTGGAGTCGCATGATGGGTTGGACCTACCTGTGTATCGCCGGCGTGTTCGAAGTGGCCTGGGTCGTCGGGCTCAAGTACACGGCCGGGTTCACCCGCCTGTGGCCGAGCGTGGTGACGCTGGTGACCATGGGGGTGAGCATCTACTTCCTGTCGCAGGCGGTGAAGACCCTGCCCGTGGGTACGGCGTACGCGGTCTGGACCGGCATCGGCGCCGTGGGCACGGTGATCCTGGGCATGATGCTCTTCGGGGAAGCGAGGGACGCGTCGCGGCTGGTCTGCATCGCGCTGATCATCGCCGGCATCGTCGGGCTGCGGCTGGTCTCGGAAGCACCGCCGGCGACGAACAACGAGCCGCGGGCGGGCAGGGCGGCATGAACCGGGGGCGTGAATGAATCGAATCTGTGTCTTTTCGGGTTCCAGCACGGGCGTGCTGGAGGAGTACGCGCACACGGCCGCGTCACTGGGCCGCGAGCTGGCGCGCCGCGGCATCGGGGTGGTTTACGGCGGCGCTTCCATCGGGCTCATGGGCTGCTTGGCCGACGCGGCCCTGGAAGAGGGCGGCGAGGTCATCGGCGTCATCCCCGAGGCGCTGATGATCAAGGAGGTGGTGCACGCGAACCTCACCGACCTCCGGGTGGTGGACTCCATGCACGAGCGCAAGGCATTGATGGAGAGTCTCTCGGACGGGTTCATCGCTCTGCCGGGAGGCTACGGCACCCTCGAGGAGATCGCCGAAATGATCACCTGGCTGCAGCTCGGGTTTCACTCCAAGCCCTGCGGCCTGCTCGACGTGAGCGGCTATTACGCCCACCTCATCGGCTTCCTCGACCACGCCGTGGACCAGGGATTCCTCAAGCGGAAACACCGCGACAAGCTGCTCGTCGCCGACACCGTGGACGGCATGGTGCGGGCGCTCGCCGAGTTCCGCCTGCCCTGATCGGCATTGGCAGGCCGTTGAACCAGTCCGGTTGGTACCGGTTGGCGCCCTTCGACTTCGGTCGGTACCGGTTGGCGCCCTTCGGCTATGCTTCGCTACGCTCAGGGCGAGCGGGTTGGTTGAGGTACTTCAATCGAGGAATAACTCCGCCCCGAGCGTAGCGAAGCGAAGCCGAAGGGCGCCAACCGGTGTTCCTGGCAGCTTGCTGCGGCTACGCGATCTGATGGACGTCACCGCCCCGCTCATTGGCGGCGCCAGCCGGTGTTCCCGGCAGCCTGCTACGGCTACCGGCCGGCCTTGCGCCGGCGCCGTGCGCGCGTTTCCCGGCGTAGCGCCGGTCTCCGGGTGGTGACCGCGGCCGCCACCGCGCCCGCGGTCACCACCGTCATCAGCCACGCGAACCAATCGCCGTAGCGCACGTAGAACGTCTCCATCTCCAGCAACGGCACGGTGGCGCGCAGCACCCCTTCGGTGAACACGGGCAGCGGCTCGGACATGCGCCCGGCCGGGTCGATGACCGCGGTGAGGCCGGTGTTGGTGGCGCGCACCATGGCCCGGCGCGTCTCGATGGAGCGCCATTGCGCCAGCCATGCGTGCTGCCACGGCGCCACGGTGTCCCCGTACCAGGCGTCGTTGGTCAGGTTGACCAGGAGGTTGGCGCCCTGGTTCTTCACGAAGCGGCGGGAGAGCGCGGGCATCAGGTCTTCGTAACAGATCAGGGGCGCCGCCCGTGCGCCCTTGGGCAGCGTGAGAGCGGTCTCGATCCGGCCCGCGGTGAAGCCGTCGCCGATGGCCTGCACGCCCGGGACCCAGCCGATGAGCCACGCCAGCGGCACGTACTCGCCGAAGGCCAGCAGCACCTGCTTGTGGTAGCGGCCCGACACGGTGCCCGCGGGGTTTACCGCCACCGCGCTGTTGTAGCGGCTCAAACGGTTGTTCGTCTGGCGCCGGTAGCTGATGGCGCCCACGATCATGTGCGGATGGCGCGCGGGCAGGAGCGCGCGGGGGATGCGCCCGCCGTTCTCGCGCAGCCACGCTTCCATGGCGGACTCGGGCCAGATGACCACGTCGGCGTCCGCGTTCTTCAGGGACAGGGCCTTGTAGGTCTCCTGGTTGGCCTTGAGGAAGGCGTTCTTGCCCTTCCGCTCGATGGAGATGTTGCCTTGCACGACCGCGACATCGAGGGTTGCGGCTTCCTCCGTCGCCCGGTCGACCTGGACCAGCCGCACCTGTCCGTAAGCCAGGACCGCGGCCAGCGCGGCGGCGGCCGCCGCCGTGGACCACGCCGCCCGCCGCGCACTCCCGCCATCGCGGCGGGCGCGCAGCCACTGGTAGAGGACGGTGCCGCACCACAGCAACAGGAAGGTGACGCCGTAGTGCCCGGTCACGTCCGCGGATTGAATCAGGATGGTGAACGGGTTCTGGCTCGTGGCGAGATACCAGGGGAACAGGTTGGGGTACCAGAACTCGACCGTGACCCAGAATGCCGCCGGCAGGAGCCCCAGCGGCCCCAGTCCGCACGTGCGCGCCAAGGCCGCGAACGCGACGAACGGCATGGCTCCGTAGACGACGAACAACGCGAACGCCGCCGCGGCCACGGCGTAGTTCACCCCGCCGAACACGTGCACGGTGTAGACGAGCCAGTGGAAGCCCAGGGCGATGACCGCCGCACCCGCGAGCGCTCCGGCCCACAAGGCGTGCCGCCAGTCCCGGGCGCCTTCGATGGCCGCCAGCAACGGTACAGGGGCCAACCAGGTCAGTGGAAAGAGGACCGGCCAGAGGAAGGGAGCGGCGATGAGCGCCCCGCCGAGGAGCGACAACCCGAGCAGCGACCCGAACCCGAACATGAACCCGGCAGTCTACGTGTCCGGGCAGGGGGCGTCAACGCGGTTGCCCGCCCCGGACCTGCAATACCCGTTGACAAGAGAAATGACGAACGAATAATGTGGTGTGGTGCGGCGTGTCACAGGAAAGTGATCCGTGCATACCGAAAGGGGGAGAGCCAATGGGTGCATACATCGATGCCGACGGGCATATCATGGAGCGCGAGAACGAGATCAACGAGCACATCAACCACGAGTACCTGGGCCGGGGCAGCCTGAGCTTTCGCCAGATGTTGCCGAGCCTCGACAAGTTCCACACGCCGAGGAGCCGCCACATCGAGCCGGAGGGGATCTTCGACGCTTCGGTGGGACCCGAGCGCTGGCTCGAGTTCCTCAAGAAGACCGGGATCGAGGCCTCGGTGCTCTATCCCACGGCGGGTCTTTCCTACGGCCAGGTACATTTTCCCGAGTGGGCGTCGGCGTATGCGCGCGCCTACAACGACTGGCTGTCGGAGAAGTACCTGAAGGTCAGCGACCGCTTCAAAGGGGTGGCGCTCATCCCGGTGCAGGACGTGCCGGCGGCGGTGGAAGAGCTGCGCCGGGCGGTCAAGGACCTGGGGATGGTGTGCGCCATGCTCCCGTCCAACGGCCTCGACCGGCACTTCGGCTCGGACCAGTTCTGGCCGCTCTACGAGGAGGCGGAGAAGCTCGACTGCGCGCTCGCGGTCCACGGCGGCTGCTACGGCGATCTCGGCTTCAACTCGTTCAAGGTGTTCCCGGCCACGCGCGCGCTGGGCATGCCGTTCCCGCTGGCCATCCACATGACCGGGATGATGTCGGAAGGCATCTTCGACCGCTTCCCGGAATTGCGCGTGGGCTTTCTGGAGGGAGGCACGGCGTGGATTCCGCTGGTGCTGGACCGGCTCAACCGCGAGGCGGAGTACGGCGGCCTGAAGCTCAAGCGGGATCCCATCGAATACTTCCGCGGCGGCCGGGTCTTCGTCGGCTGCGAGGGCAACGAGGACGTGCTCGCCTACTGCGTCAACCGTGTGGGGCACGAGGTCTTCATGTTCTGCTCCGACTTCCCGCACGAGATCACCATGGACAACTGCATGGAGGAGATCGACGAGATCCTCGAGCGGGACGAGCTCACGGACGCGCAGAAGGAAGCGATCCTCGGCGACAACGCGCGCAGGTTCTACAAGATCTGACGCGCTTGACGGCCCCGAAGCGAAGGGCTACGATGACTGTGTCCCATAGGGGGCATCATCGTAAGTCTCACCTTGCGAACCGACCGAGATCGTGGTTCAGAACAATATCTTGCCTGTTCGACTCCTTCGAGGTCAGAGCCCAGGGTGTAATGGCCACAATTGACCAGGAGGAGAACACATGGAAGGCAGGAGACTCTATGTCGGCGGGTTGCCGTACTCGACGACGGACATGCAACTCGAGGAGATCTTCTCGACCCACGGCACGGTTGAATCCGCGCAGGTGATCATCGACAAGTTCACGGGCCGCTCGCGCGGCTTCGGTTTCGTGGAAATGGGGACGCCGGACGAGGCGGAGGCCGCCGTCAACGCCCTCAACGAGACCGAGCTTGGCGGACGCACCATTACGGTGAACGAGGCCCGACCCCAGCGCCGCGACTTCGGCCGCCGCTAGGTCGATCGCCGCACCGTCGGTTCGATACGACATACTCACGAGGGGCGCGCACCTTCGGTCGCCCCCTTGCCAAACCCCGCGAGCCGCGGGGCCTCAGTGCCCTCGCGGCTCGTTGCGTTTCGGTTCCACCCGCTACCGTCATTCGCGCCGTTCTACCGTCGTTCCCGCCCCCCAATGCGTCATTCCCGGCGCGCCAATGCGCCATTCCCGGCCCCCAATACGTCATTCCCGGCCCCCAATACGTCATTCCCGCGAAAGCGGGAATCCAGGTGGGGTGGAGCGGGGAGACGCCGCTGCAGCGCCCCGCCACTGCCCCTGGATTCCCGCTTTCGCGGGAATGACGTATTGGGGGCCGGGAATGACCGACATCCAGGCGCCATTGCCATTACCCCGCGAATAGGGCATGTAGGCCATGACCCGGCACAAGCGGGCGCGAGCGCGAAAGGAGAAGACGACATGGCGACAGGCAACGGATTCGGAACGGCCAGCGGGATCGAGCTGGTGGGGCGCATGGACCTGCCCGGCGGTGGCAAGGTCGAGGTGGACAAGGGTTTCGCCTACGTGGGCCACATGGACCCGCCCCATGGGACCTCCGTCATCGATGTCCGCGACCCCAAGAATCCCAAGCTGGTGGCGCAGCTCGACGTGCCGCCGGGCATTCACTCGCACAAGGCCGCGGTCAGCGACGGCGTCATGATCGTCAACTACGAGCGCTACGAGAACAACCGGGACGCCCAGGGCGGCCTCAAGGTGTTCGACGTGTCGGACCCGGCCAACCCGCGCGAGACGGCGTTCTTCGAGGCGTCGGCCAAGGGCGTCCACCGCTTCACTTTCGATGGCCGCTACGCCTACTTCTCGCCCGTGCCGGAAGGATACGTGGGCAACATCTGCATGATCCTGGACCTGGCGGACCCGGCGAAACCGCGGGAGGTGGGCCGGTGGTGGATGCCGGGGCAGTGGGTCGCCGGCGGCGAGGAACCGACTTGGCCGGGAACCATGCACCGCTGTCATCACCCCATCCGCCGGGGCGACCGCCTGTACGTCAGCTACTGGCACGGCGGTTTCGTGATCCTCGACATCTCCGACATGAGCCAGCCCACGCTGGTGAGCCATTTCGATACGAGCCCTCCGTTCCCGTCGCCCACGCACACGGCCCTGCCCATGCCCGAAAAACTCATGGGCAGGGAGATCCTCGTGGTCGTGGACGAAGAAGCCCAGAAGTCGGCGCCCCTGCCTTACGCCTTCATGTGGGTCGTGGACATCAGCAACGAAGCCCATCCCGTGCCCATCGCCACGTTCATGCCGCCCGTCGACGGCGAGCCCACGGACCGCTACGGCGCTCATCAGCCGGCGGAGCAGGTCTACGGCAACGTCCTCTACGTCACCTGGTTCAGCGGTGGCCTGCGCGCGGTGGACGTGTCCAACCCCTACCAGCCCAAGGAGGTGGGCTATTACGTGCCCGAGCCCGGCAAGGGGCAGAACACCGTCCAGAGCAACGACGTCTTCCAGGACGAGAACGGGCTCCTGTACCTCATCGACCGCCTCGACGGACTGGAGATCCTCGAACCGCGGGTGTAGGCGGCGGATTCGGACGCGCCGAATCGTCGTTCCCGCGAACCAGTGAGGCAACGACGTACCCGTTACGACATTCCTGCGGAACAGACCGTGTCAAAACTCTGCACGGATAAGAAATGGCACCCAAGCCCCAGTTCGTCATTCCCGCGAAGGCGGGAATCCAGGGGTAGGGAGCGGCCGAATGGGCGTATTCCCCCGCCTCACCCCGCCTGGATTCCCGCTTCCGCGGGAATGACGGTTCGAGGAATCCGTGCCTCATGAGTTTTGGCACAGCTTGGGAAGCGGGAATCCACGCGGGGCGATGTGGCCATGACTGACCACGAAAGTGAACGCGAGGCGCCCGCCGCCCTGGCGCACCTGCGCGTGGTGGAGTTGGGCGACGTACCGGCGGCCTACGCGGGCCGGCTGCTGGGCGACCTGGGCGCCGACGTCATCAAGGTGGAGCCGCCCGAGGGCGCCCCCGAGCGGAGGCTGCCGCCCTTCGCCGGCGGCGTCGCCGGCCCCGAGCGGAGCCTCACTTTCCTCCACGCCAACACCAACAAGCGCAGCCTGGTGCTGGACCTCTCCGCCGAAGGCGACCGGGACACGTTCACGAAGCTGCTGCTCTCGGCCGACGTGTTCATCGAGGCCACGCCGCCGGGCCGGCTCGAAGAGTGGGGTTTCACCGACGCGTGGCTCGAAGGGGCGCACCCGCGGCTCGTCACCGTGTCCTTGACGCCCTTCGGCCGCACCGGCCCTTACCGCCACTACAAGACCAGCGACGCCATCACCAACGGCGCCGGCGGCTTCCTCTACAGCCAGGGCGACGACAAGCGCGGGCCGTGCACCGCGCCCTCCCACTCGGCCTACCAGGTGGCCGGCTGCGCGGCCGCCACCCTGGCGGTGGCCGGTGTGCGCCACCTGCGGCGCAGCGGCGCGGGCCAGCGCCTCGACGTCTCGTTGCAAGAGGCGTTGAGCTTCACCAACAGCAGTTCCATCGCGCGCTACACCCTGGAGAACCGCATGGGGCGCCGGCCCGGCGCCAAGACCTACGGCGGCGCGGTGACGAACATTTACCGCTGCAAGGACGGGCGCTACGTCCACTTCACCGCCAACCTGCCGCACATGTGGCGCGAGCTGACCCGTAACTGGATGCCCGGCACCATCCTGTCCGAGCCGCAATGGGAGGACGTGAGCTACCGCGACGCCCGGAGCGACGAGGCTTCCGCCGTGGTGGCCGAGTTCATCAACGGTTTCACCGCGGACGAGTTCGTGGCCGAGGCCCAACGCCGCCATCTCTCCGCCGCCCCGCTCAACACCGTGGGCGAGTTCGTCGAGGGCGAGCAGTTGGCCGCGCGCCACTGGCTCCAGGAGATCGAGCACCCGGTGGTGGGCCGCTACCGCGCGCCCGGCTTCCCCATGCGCCTGTCGCTCACCCCCATGCGGGTCTACCGTCCGGCTCCGCTGCTGGGTCAGCACCGGGACGAGGTGCTGGCGGAGTTGGAACAGGGCAGGGGACCCGTCTCGGCAGAGCAACACAAGGAAGACTCCGCCGTTGTCCCTGAACCCTTCGACAATGCTCAGGAAAACAAGCAAACCGTTCGCCCTGAGCCCTTCGACAATGCTCAGGACAGGGGTAGCGAGGCAAAGCCGAGCGAAGTCGAAGGGCCTGTCCTGAGCGAAGTCGAAGGGCGCAAAGTCCCTGCCACCCGGCCTGCCGACCCCACCGACCCCATGCTGTCCGGTCTGCGCATGGCCGACCTCACGCAACAGTTCGCCGGCCCCCTGGGCACCGAGATCCTCGGCTACTACGGCGCGGAGGTCCTCAAGATCGAGTCCAACACCGTGGCGGCCCGAGGTCGCGCCGCCGCCACCCACGCCGACATGAACCGGGCCAAGCTCGGCGTCACCTTGAACCTGCGCCACGACCAGGGCAAGGAGCTTTTCCGCCGTCTCGTGGAACGCTCCCAGGTGGTGGTGGAGAACTTCAGCGTGGGGGTCATGGAGCGGCTCGGCTTCGATTACGAGTCGCTGCGCAAACTGAACCCCGGCATCATCCAGGTGTCCATGCCCGGATGGGGCAGGGAAGGGCCGCTCAAGTCATGGGTGGCCTGGGGCTGGCAGCTCCTGGCCTACACCGGGCTCATGCGCCTGTGGGGCTATCCCGAGTCGCCCATGCGCGCCCGCTGCAAGATCGCCTGGCCGGACCGCGTCGGCGCCATCACCATGACCCTGGGCGTGGCCGCGGCGGTGGAGCACCAGGAACGCACCGGCGAAGGCCAGTTCATCGAGGCGTCGATGCTCGAGGCCCAAGGGGCCATGCTGGGCCCCGCCATCCTCGACTACACCGTCAACGGCAACGAATGGGACACTCTGGGCTACCGGGAAATCCTCGGCGCCCCCTACGCCCCCTACGGCTGCTACCCCTGCTCCGGCAACGACGACTGGATCATCATCGCGTGCGAGACCGACCAAGAGTGGCAGGCCATGGTCGAGGTCATCGGCGCCGGCTCCTGGGCCGAGGACGCGCGCTTCGCCACGAAGGAAGGCCGCCGGCAGCACGGCGACGAGCTGGACGAGAAGCTGACGGGATGGACCCGCACCCAGACCGCCCGGCAAGCCTTCCGCCGCCTCCAGGAAGCCGGCGTCGCCGCCGGTATGCCCATGTCCGGCGAAGACCTCTACTACGACCTCCACCTGCGCGATCGCGGCCACATCGTCGAGATCGACGAACCCCCCTGGGGCCACGTCGCCCACCACGGCCTCCCCGGCATCCCCTCCCGCTCCAGGGCCAGCGCCGCCCTCCCCGCCCCCTGGATCGGCGCCCACAACGCCTACGTGCTGGGCGAGGTGCTGGGCCTTACGGAAGAGGAGATCGCCGCGCTGGAGGAGGCGGAGGCGGTCAAGTAGGGCGCAGGATTGCGAGGGGTGTGTCAGTGCCCCCACAAATCCCGGAATCGAACGTTGGACGCACCAATGGCCAATGTGGCCTGGATGCCCCCGTGGGACCACGTCTCCGCAGGTCCGCCCTGTTTGATGTGTTGCTTGTCCAATCGTTGATGGCGTTTCAGTGCAATGACCGCGTAGCGCACTTCAAGATCGACGAAGACGGAGCCAGACTCGATCTCGCATACCGACCGCAGGTAGTTCAGCCACGGCAGCGATCGGCGCAACTGTTCGCAGGCATCCGAGTCGGAAAGGGTCCGCTTCAACTCTACAAAAAGCGCGCGAACCGTGTCGCCAGCCTGATGGATCACTACGTAATCGCAACACTTCTTCCACGGCCCGTCCTTGATCCCACTGAACCCCATTTTGTCCACACGGATGGTTACCGTATCGTGCCCCAAACCAGATAAATCTATCGTCATGACTCCCTTCTCATGTAGAGTAACGGAGCCGCACGCATCAACTGAGTTCAGATTTCTATCAAGAAGAATCTTGCGCAGGCACGCGGGAAGCGACACGTCACGACTCCGGGTCTCTACGTATGTGGGAAGCCAGCTCTACGGACGCTCTGTTGATACTGTCAATGGTGTCGTCGAACAAGGGCATATCGATACCGAACTCGTCGATTTCACATGATGTCAGTTGGCCGTTTTCGGCCACATAGGCACGAATTGACGCCGGATCCAGAGCTTCCTCGGGGTCATATCCCAGCTTGGCCACGACGGTGTCCTTGGCCTCGAACTCCTGGGTGAGCATTATGAGATTGTTAAGTTCTTTCAGGACATAATCGCTGTGTGTTGTGATCAACACTCTCAGCCCGGCACGTACGAAGCGGGCCAGCATTCGGGCCAACCTGATCTGGTTCGCCGTATCAAGGTGGCTTTCCGGTTCATCGATTATGAGCAAGTGGTTCGGCTTTGCAACGTGGCGGAGGAAGAAGTACAGGTCCGACAATCCGCGCGCGGAAGAAGAGGCCAAGTGTAATGGTATTTGAAACCGGGTGGAACCTTTGCGCGCCCTTGAGTGAAAGCGTATTTCTCCGTCACTAGTACGATAATAACCACTCATCATGTCTTTGATCTGGTCGAAGAGCTTGTCCTGTTCGAGGGTGGTCTTTGTACGCCGCAAGTCCGGGATGCCTCGTGTGTAATCGATGTTATCCTTGATGGGAAGCGCATAGCGGCTCGTTGTTCGGTCGAGCAGAAAAAACGGATCGAAAGACCTGCGATTCTTGTCGTCACCGAGTTTTTGGAGCATGTCTACCAGGTGATTCTTGGTCACTGCTGTCCCACAAGAAATACGAATGAGGAGGACCTGAAGAGCTCCGTCATGCTATGATGGCAATTGCAAAACCCATCGTAGGAGGAGGTTCAGGTCCATGGCGTACAATCATACCGTAATGGGGCAAATACTCAAG
>JAJEAI010000079.1 GCA_022824205.1 Candidatus Binatia bacterium | reverse complement strand
TCTGGTGGCCCATCTCGGCGGCTATCGTGATCGCAAGCATGATCCGGACCCCGGCAACCAGATCATGTGGCATGGCCAGACCCGCCTCAGTAGCGCCGCCCTCGGACACCGGATCGGCTTCCGCGCCGGCCAGAGGCTCGCTTTGCGTCACGACGACTAGCCTGTTGTCATCTCATTGTTGTCATGACTCGGTAGGGCTAGCCGAACACGTATATGTCGCGGCTTGTCTGGCGAAGAACGACGATCCGTTGAATGAAGAAAAGAAGAATCGCGCAGATGTCGTTACCGAGGCAAAGGCAGAGTTCGAGACGCTCAAGTCTGATTCGGGCGATGACGAAGTGGTCTTATGTTCACACATTTACGGCCTATTCCATAGCGGCAGAGCATCCAAAACCGTGGCCGCACAGTATCTCTCGGAGCTGTTGCCGGAGTATTGCGAGCAAGGCGGTATTCCTGCAGCCGGATTCCGCAAATTGTTGCCTGCCTATCTTGTAAGTGCCATCGAATATGTGACGGACATAGACGGCGCATCAGACTTCGGAACCCCCTTTACTGATGGATATGAAGATGTGTGACGCGGAATCCCTCATACCCGAAATCACTGACGATGATATTGAGTGGGTTCGCTTGCTTATGAGGCTCGACCCTTTCGATGAGCCCCGGCGCGATTTTCTCAAAAGGCGTTCGACCGTCGATCTGTCTGCTTGCCCTGGCAGTGGCAAGACGACGCTCATCGTCGCCAAGCTGGCCGTCCTCGCCAGAAAGTGGCCACATCGAACAAAGGGAGTTTGTGTCCTCTCCCATACCAATGTAGCACGTGAACAGATCGAGCATCGGCTTGGTCGGACAGTTGTCGGACAGAGGCTTCTCGCATATCCTCATTTCATCGACACCATACATGGTTTTGTGGACCGTTTTCTGGCGCTTCCCTGGCTCTACTCCAACGGCTACCCGTCCCCGACGATTGACGACGACGTGACGACCGCTTATCGACGCGGCGTGCTGGGCAAGGATTATTGGTCCGTACAGGACTTTCTTGCCAAGAAGTATTCCGGCTTCGATAGGCTCCGGATCGTTGCACGCGATTTGAGCTTTGATCTTGGCGGGAAGCCTTTTCCGGCCAAGCCTTCTACGCGGACTTTCCAACATGCCAAACGCGCGATAGAGAAAGCCGCGCATGCCGGGTACTTCTGTTACGATGAGATGTTTGTATGGGCTAAAGCCCTTTTTGACGATCAAATGGATTTGCCCGTCTGGCTTGCGCAACGGTTCCCGTTGGTCATTCTTGACGAGATGCAGGATACCTTTGAGCGCCAGACGTCTGTTTTGAACGCGGTTTTCCCTCGAAACTCGGACAGAGTCGTTGTCCAACGGGTCGGCGATCCAAATCAGGAAATCTTTGATTTGCCTGACTCGCCCTCCAGTACGGTGGCGCCGTACCCGGACCCCGATCCGGCGCGCTGTCTCGGGATTCCGAACAGCTACCGATTCGGCGCCGAGATCGCGGCGCTAGCCTCGCCCTTTGCCGTTCACCCGGTCGGCTCCGGTGGGTTGTCCGGCATTGGCCCCAAGGGTCCGGGCGTTGCCGTTGAAGACTGCAAGCACGCTATATTCGTTTTTCCGGATGGCAGCACCGACGGCGTCCTGGATGTATTTGGCGAGCATGTGCTGGATGTTCTGGGTAAAACACTTGTCACGAAAGGAACTGTTCATGCGGTCGGCCATATTCATCAGGACGATCCTGAAGTCTCGGCAGGACATGCTCGCTATCCAAGGTCGGTTGGCCACTACTGGAGCGGTTACGCCGTCGAGTTGTCCCGCAAGGACCCTCATCCCCAAACCCTTGCACAGTACGTTCGCGCAGCGCAGGGGCTCGTGGCCCATGGACGGGCACTGTCTCCCGGCGTGGAGAAGATTGCCTCCGGCACTCTTGAACTCGCACGGCAATTAGGTAACATCGGCGATCTAAAACGCACGGCGCGTGTGCACCGAGCAGTCGTGGAAGCGCTTGAGGGTGACACCGCCTCGCTGACGGCCTATCGCGGCTTTCTCAGGCGTTTTCTAGTTGAGAGAACGGTCCTTTCGGAGGACAGTTGGCCTTCCCATGCGGAGGACTTAACTGCGGTGGCGGCCGCCGTTTGCAGGGGTGAGACAGATACGGGCAGGGCTGAACGATTTCTGGCGTGGCCCAACGACGACCCCTCTCTTGGCGCGGTGGCTTCTTCTTCATCGGGAGATGTCGGTCCAAACATCTTTCGTGTCAACGGCAGCAGCGGAACCATTGGCATACAGCTGGGATCGATCCATTCCGTGAAGGGACAAACACATCTCGCCACGCTTCTGCTGAGCACCTACTGGCACGCGCATTCTGCGAAGGAAATGATGCCTTGGCTGCTCGGAGAAAAGTCCAATGGAGAAGGAGCTGGCAAAAGGAATACTCAGAGGCTTCTGCACACTTATGTGGCGATGACTCGCCCTAGCCATTTGCTTTGCCTCGCGGTCCCGCGTTCGGCGTTAGGCGACGATCAGGCGCTTGATCAAAACATCGCGACGCTCAAGGGAAGAGGCTGGCTAGTTGCCGAAATAGTTGAAGGGGCCGCGCGGTGGTGCGATTGACACGACGTGCAGCGTCGTTGCGTGGTCTGAAGCTCAGTGGTCCCGGTTTGTAGGACAGGATGTCGGCCGAGATAAGGTGTGCTGCCCGAGGGCCGCGCGCTCGATCCGCTCTCGGCAGTTGTCTGGCAAGTCTAACCGATCACACCATCATCTGATCCCGAACACCATTCCAAGCACCTCGCTCATTTAGGACCACTCGACTCTTCGACCTTCCTTGCCGCCGACAATTGCAGCCCCAAAGCCATCGTTACCTTCACGATGGTGGCGAACTCGGGATTTCCGTCTGAACTCAGTGCTCGATAGAGCGCTTCCCGTGCCAAACCTGTCTCCTGCGCAACACGGCTCACTCCCCTTTGCCTCGCCATTCCCCCCAACAAGCCGACGAAAGCCTTGGAATCCCCGACAGCCAGAGCCTTTTCCATCTTCGATTTCAACTCGCTCCAGGCCATCGCGCCATCAGTCGGTTCGTCGGTGTCGGAGAAATTCAACTGGTCCTGCTCTGGCCTCAACATGAACAGTTCGTCCTGAATGGCCCGTCTTTCCATATCTCGACGCAGCTTCAACGAGCACCGCGAAAGAAAGGTGTCCCAATCCTCCTTGCTCTTGAATTCAACTTCCGACTTTTCGGCAACGCTGACCAGCACCGCCTTTTTTGACGCCCGCACCAAGCGCAGAATGTTCAGAATCGTCCCCGAGCTTTTGCCATCCCAAATCATCAGCCCAAATTCGGCTTGGTGGGCCATTTCACGGTCCTTGGCGGCATAGAACTGAAAGGTCTTTTCGCTCTCCGCCACGCTCACGTTACGGGTTTCCCATTGACCAACGTTATTGCGACTGGTGTCACCCGAACAGTACACCGTCACCTTGTCGTACTTCGCCTCTGCAAGGTGCTTCTGCACGGCCTTGTCGGCCCCGTTTGCATCCCCGACCAGGATCGCGAAACCCCTGTCCACGACGTTGTCGATTCGGGTCTTCGCATCCATCGGCAAACGCGTTATCCGCCGGGAGCCACCAACGAACACCGCAGTCACTGTATGCTCCGTGTTCTTGTTATCGTCAGTACGCGCACGGCCTCGGCCCTTCCCTGGGTCATGAGCAACTCGGTAATCGCCTTCATCGTAGCGCCGGAACGGTACAAGTCATCAAACAACAGGACACTCTTCCTCTGCGTGTGTGCTCTTTCCACACTGTAGAGTCCTTCCAGCAGCTCTGTTCGCTTCTCGGGATTCATGACGCCCTTCAGCTGCATTGCGGGTCTTGTGGCAGATACGCAATGGGCAACCGGCAACTTCAATGCTGCTCCGATACCGTTGGCCAGAATCGGTACCGGCTGCACGCGCCGAGTCCCGGAAGGAGGAACCGGAACGATTACGTCAAACTTGTTCCGGGACCGCTGCAGGAAGGAGACTGCCGCTTCAACGATCGCGGATGCCGCCGAACGGTCGTCGCGATACTTCATCCGGTACAGCAGTTCGCCGAGTTCCGAACGCTTGGGATCAAACACGTCATGGCCGAACTCATTGATCCCTATGTAGGTGCTAAAGATTGTGTGAATGTCCAAGGCATAGCCGGATATCCAATTTCCGACGATCCGCGTTGGGTTCATTGCCACTGCCATCGCTGCGTGCGCTCCCGTAGTTGCTGCCATCAATGTAACCTATAGGTTACAACACTACAAGGATTCTCTCCACCTCGCAGCATTTCGGCCGCTTGACGGCAAGTTTCAAGCCTGCCCTTCGTCGTTATTGCGCATCGCCCGCCAGATCTTCTCCGGCGTCAACGGCAGGTCCTTAACCCGGGCTCCTGTGCAGCGGAACACGGCGTTTGCCACGGCCGGCGCCACCGGGATGATGCCGCCCTCCCCCATGCCCTTGGCGCCGTAGGGGCCGGGGCCGTCGCCGTTCTCCACCAGGATCGATTCGAAGGTCGCGGGCAGGTTCTCGAAGCCGGGCACGCGGTAGTCCACGAGGTTGGGGTTGAGGATCTGGCCATCGCCGTACTCGATGGACTCCATCAGCGCGTGGCCGATTCCCATCATGGCGGCACCTTCGTCCTGGCCCTCGCACTGGAGCGGGTTCAGGGCCTTGCCCACGTCGGCGGCCATGATGTAGCGCTGGAGCCGCACCTCGCCCGTGTCCCGGTCCACGTCCAGCTCCACGGCGCCGATGCCGATCTCCCAGAAGAGCGGGTTGGCGGGCGCCGTGGCCATGCCGCTGTGGGCGTAGCCGCAGCCCACGATCTCGCCTCCCTGCATGGCGAAGTGGCGGCGGATCAGCTCGCCGTAGGAGACGCTCTGGCCGGCGGCCCGGGCCTCGCCGTCCGCCAGCTCCACGGCCTCGCGCGGGGCCTCGAAGTGCTCCATGGCCAGTTCCAGGATCTGCTCGCGGGCGTCGGCGGCGGCCAACTGGGTAGCCTTGCCCATGACCGTGGTAGAGCGGCTCGACCCGGTGGAGCGGTCGTAGGGGGTGTAAGCCGTGTCGGGCGGGCGCACCCGCACCTGGTCCAGGGGCACGCGCAGTTCCTCGGCCACGATCTGGCTCATGACCGTGCGTGAGCCCTGGCCGATCTCCGACGTGCCGATGTGCAGCACCACGCTGCCGTCGGAGAGCGCGTGCACGGTGGAGGTGGATGCCAGCGGCGCGCCCGGATCGGTGACGCCGAAGGCCAGCCCCCGGCCGGCGCCGGAGGCAGCAACCGGGCCGTCCCAGCCGATGCGCCGGGTGACCTGGCCGAGCCCTTCCCGGAGGTCCGCGTCCAGGGGCTTGCCGCCGGGCTTCAGCTCCTCGCCCCGGTGCAGCAGGTTCTTCAGGCGGAACTCCAGCGGGTCCATGCCGAGACGGTCGGCGAGGATATCCATCTGCGACTCGTTGGCCCAGGCGGTCTGGGGACCGCCGATGGAGCGGAACGACGCCGCGGACACGGTGTTGGTGTAGACGCAGTGGGACTCCACCCGGATGTGCGGGATGCGATACGGCCCGAGGATGCGCGTCAGCGTGCGGCTCGTCACCACCGGACCCAGCTCGGCGAAGGCGCCGGTGTTGAGGAAGACTTCCGCCTGCTTCGCCACCAGGGTGCCGTCGCGCCGGGCGCCGGTGCGCACGCGGCACAGGGCCGAGTGGCGCCGCACGGTCATCATGGCCTCGGAGACGTTCTGCGCCACCCGCACCGGCCGGCCGCACTTCTGCGCCAGCGCCACGGCCAGGGGCTCGATCTTGGCGCCGGACTTGCTGCCGTAGGCGCCGCCCACGTAGGGAATGATGACCCGGACGGCGGACAAAGGCAGGTCGAAGATGTGCGCCAGCTCGAGCTGCACGCCGAAGGGGTGGGCACAGGAACTCCACACGGTGACGCCCTCGGCGTCCACCTTGGCGATGGCCACGTGGGGCTCCATGGCGTAGTGGTACACCATGGGGAAGGTGAAGGTGTCCTCCACCACGGTGTCGGCCTCGGCGAACCCGGCCGCCACGTCGCCCTTCTCCAACCGGTCGCTGAAGCAGATGTTGCCGGGCGCGGACTCGTGGATCCGCGGCGCGCCGCCGGCGACGGCCTCCTCGATACCCACCACCGCGGGCAGGGGCTCGTACTCCACCGCCACCGCCCGGAGCGCGTCCTCCGCCGCCGCCTCGTGGTCCGCCGCCACCGCGGCCACCGGCTGGCCGGCGAAGAGCGCCCGCTCCAGCGCCACGATGGGATGGTCCTGAATCCGGCCGCTGAACCACGGGTTCCGGTCGCGGAAGTCTTCGCGCGTGAGCACGCAGCGGACGCCGGGGATGCCCTCCGCCGCGCCGGTGTCGATGGACAGGATGCGTGCGTGGGGGTGGGGGCTCCGCAGGATCTTGCCGCAGAGCATGCCCGGCACGGTTATGTCCGAGGCGTACTCGGCCTGCCCCGTGACCTTGGCCACGCCGTCCACGCGGGCGGCAGCGGTGCCGATGATGTCCATGATTGTCAGGTCCCGCCGAACGAGATGGCGTCCTTCAACCTCGCTTCGCTACGCTCAGAACGGCATCTCTTTGCTCGACCGCATTTGACCGGTGCTTCTTCAAAATTCCATCAGATCCTCTGCCGCCACCACCTCGCCCGCGTAGCCCTTGCGCACCTCTTCAGCCCAGGGCTCGTAATCGGTGCTGTCCACGCGCCGGGTGAAGTGGGACAGCACCACCTTCTTGACGGCGGCCTGCGTCGCTAGCGTGGCGATGTTCTCAAGGCCCATGTGCCCCTGGGTGGCCTGGCGCATGATGCCTTCCTGCTCGGCCGGGCTCATGGCGTCCCAGCGCCCGTCCTTGATCATGGCGTTCTTGCGCTCGTCGCACGAGGAGGTCTCGGTGACGAGCACGTCGGCGTCCTTTACCAGGGCGGTGACGGCGGCGCTGGCGCCTGTGTCGCCGGTGAAAGCGATGATCCGGTCGGGGGTCTCGAAGCGGTAGGAGTAGGACTTGTAGCGGCCGGCGGCGTCGCCCCGGTGGAAACTGAAGTGGGTGTTCTCCACCGCGGTCACGCGCACGTTGTCGTCCTGGTAGATCTCGCCGGTGCCCAGGTCGTGGCCGAAGAAGACTTTGTCGAGCGGCACGCTGCGGCCGCCGTCGGCGATGCGGATGTCGGCGCTGATGCTGCAGTACGCCACCGTGGCGTCCACCAGCTCCTTGGTGCGGGGCGGGCCGTAGACGTTGATGGCGTCGGTGCGCTGGCCGTCCCACGCCAGGGACATGAGCGTGCCCAGGCCGGCGGTGTGGTCGTCGTGGTGATGTGTGAGGAAGATGATCCCCACCTTGCGCACGTCCGCGCCCGCCCGGGCCATGCGCCGGGCCACGCCGTCGCCCGCGTCCACCACGTAGTAGGTGCCGTTGACCGTGAGGAGGTGGGAGGTCTGCGCCCGGTGCGGGGTCAGCGAAGGGCCGCCCGACGTGCCCAGGGTGATGAGTGACGATGGCGTTTTCATGGGGTGCTCCTTGATAGGAAAATAAAAATATTGTTCAATGAATTCAGCTAGTTACAAACGGCCATCTTCGTCATTCCCGGCTCCCTTCTCCGTCATCCCCGCGAAAGCGGGAATCCAGGCGGGGCTGGGCCTGGGGCAATGAGCCGCCACACCACCCTGCCTGGATTCCCGCTTCCGCGGGAATGACGGAGAGGCGGAGCCGAAGTCTCCTTTTCAGCCCCCTTTGTGTCGGCTGAAAGCCGACATGGGTGGTTTCCGCGAATGTCTTGCCACTCACAACCACGTTTCGGCGGGCATCAACGTTCATTCAGCCCGCCGCGCTGCTTCTCACCCGCCACGAGGCCGAAGTGGAAGCCGCCGCTCAAGTGAACCCGGTCGCCGTTCTTCTCGTAATGGAAATATCGCTCCTGGAACCGCGTCTTCAACTCCGGCGGCCGTTGTTCCAGCTCGTCCATGACCTCGATCCAGTGCCGGCCGGTGGGGATGCCGTCGGTGCCGTCCTGGTCCACCGGGTAGGTGTGGAGGTCGTCGCGCACCACCTCCATGCCGCCGTCGGTCATGAGGCGACGGATCTCCTCCTGGGCGAAGAAGCGGAATCCCGCGCCGTGGGAGCGCTGGAACACCTCGTTGATGAGGCTGTTGACGGCCGCGTCCAGCGCGTCGTCCGCCGCCGCGATGATCGGATCCAGGATGAAGAGGCGGCCGCCCGGCTTGAGCACACGCCCGGCCTCCCGCACCATTTCCGTGGCGCTGGCGAAGTGGTGCAGGCTGAAGGCCACCCACGCGCAGTCGAAGATGCCCTCCCGCAGCGGCATGCGTTCGGCCGTGGCCGCGACCCGCCCGTAACGGGGAATCGGGTCGGCGTCCGAGTCCCCCGACACCCGCAGCATGGCCAATGCCGGGTCGATGCCGACGACGTTCCCGCCGGCCAGATACCCGGAAACCGGCCGCGCGAAGCGGCCCGTGCCCGTGGCCACGTCCAGCACGGTCTCGTCGCCGCGCAACGCCATGGCCTCGATCAAGCGCTCCGCCAGCTTTCCGCGGATGTCGGACACGGCCGCGCGCCTGTCGAACTCCGCCGCGTGCGCCGGATCGTGGAACTGTGCGTTTGCCGAGTGTGAGTCTGAATGAGAATGTGAGTGCTCGCTCATGCGCCTTGCTCCTCCGACAGGCCCGCCATGTCCGGTCGCCAGCGGGTCATGCGTCAGTCGTCAGGCCCCCGGTGCGCCGTGGCCGACTCGTCGACCCAGTCCCCCTCGGTGTACGACAACCCGTCTTTCGCCGGAACCGTGCGCTCGCGCCCGGCCCGGTAGAAACGGCAACTCTTGGGACCATAGCAGAAAGTCTCGGCCCTGTACCGCTGCCGCGAAGGGTCCCATTTATCGAGTATGATGCTCACCGGCATCCGGCAGCCCCACATGCACGTCGCGCAGCGGTTTTGGTAGGTGCGCGGGTCCAGCCGCCGATGCCCGCGCTCGCGGTAGGTTTCCAGGTCCGGCGGCACGCCGTGGAACGGCGGCCCGGCCGGAGCCTCCGCTTCGGCCTCACGGAGGACCTTGAGCCGGCTCGCCCTGTACCACTCCGCCGTTTCGATGTTCGGATTGGCCACGGGCACCGCCACGCCGCTCACCTCCATGCCGGCGCGGAACCGGTGCTTCGCGTGCGCGGCCCGACCCACGGCGATACCCGCCTCCCCGCGCTCGCCGGCGCACGTGCCGTCGATCCGCAACACGTAGCCGTGGTAGCTGTGGGAACGCTCGTCGAGGGAACGCAGAAGCCGTATCCGCGGCTGTACGGAGACGATGGTGCCGGACCAGGATGCCTTCATCTCTCCCGGAACCGCGCGTCCGAATGTGGACCATCTCGTCATGCGTTATTGCACTTTCGACAATTGCCACGTGCACTATTGTAATTTGACCCCCAAAATTGCAATAGCGCTCCTTCCCATGCAGGTGCGTAGCCGGAGCGGACGCACCTACGGCAGCGGACACTCCGGCGTCAGGCGCTTCAACTCGGGGATGACGTCCTCGCCGAAGCGCTGGATGGTCTCGAGGGTCATGCTGGGCGCCATGCCGGGCCAGTCGACCATGAACCACATGATCTCGGCGCCGAACTCCCGGTGGTAGGAGAGCACCTGCTCGGCCACCTCGGCGGGGCTGCCGAGGACAAGGCGGTCCTGCTGCAACTGCTCGAACGGCAGGTCGTAGCGCTCGCCCGGCTGGCCCCAGCGCTGGTAGCGTTCGTAGCGCCGCTCGTAGCCTTCGCGGATGCGGTCTTCCGCTTCCTTGCGGCTGTCGGCGACGCACAGGTCGCGGAAGATGTAGAGCCCCTCGAAGGGCCTGCCGTGGGCCTCCAGCGCGCGCTTGTACGCGGGCACGGCCTCGCGCAGGAACGTCTTGGTGTGGCGGCGGCTGGCGATCCAGTGGTCCGCCACCGCCGGCACCCGCGCCACGGTGGACACCTTGTCCGCGCCCAGCAAGATGGGCGGGCGCGGTTTCCGGAGCGGCTTGGGCTCGATGGTGACGCCGTCGATGCGATAGAACCGGCCCTGGTGGTGCACCTCGTCCTCGGTCCACAGCCGCTTCACCACCTCGATGCCCTCCTCCAGGCGCGGGCGCTTCTCGCGCAGGGGCACGCCCATGGAGGTGAACTCCACGTCGCGATAGCCCTGGCCGATGCCGAACAGGAACTTGCCGCCGCACAGGTTGTCGAGGGTGGCCGTGTACTCCGCCACCATCAGCGGCTGGTGCATGGGCAACAGGAAGATCGCGGTGCCCAGGTACATGCCGGGCGTGAGGCCGGCAAAGTACGACAGCAGCGGCAGGGACTGGAGCATGGCCGCGTCCGGTCCCGTGGAGTAGTGCTGGGCGACGAAGAGAGCCTCGTAGTTGCTGGCGTGGGCCACCCGGGCCCGTTCCGTGAAGTCGTGGCAAAGCCCCGCCCGGTCCAGGTCCGAGGGGTAGCTGCCGAACGCGATGCCGAAACGCATGGATTCAAACCTCCAGTCTCTCCGTTATTCCTCTATCTTCCCGTTATTCCTTCAATATTTCCGTTATCCCCGCGGAACAGGCCGTGTCAGAACTCCGCTCAGGCACGAAATGGCACACCCCCCCATACGTCATTCCCGCGGAAGCGGGAATCCAGGGGTTGGGGGTGTGGCGGTCTCATTGCCCGGCCCCACCCCACCTGGATTCCCGCTTCCGCGGGAATGACTCATTGGGGGGTAGCGGGATTCCGTAACTACCAGAAATGTTGAACAAGATTTTATTTTCATAACAATGACGATCCGGGGCGTTACCGGCCTCCCTCCGCGCGCCGGGCGATCTCCCGCGCCATGCCGTCGAAGATGCGCGCGTGGAGCGGGTACAGCCCGTACCAGTAAAGCAGGCCGCCCAGGCCCTTGGGAAGGAACGCCGCGGTTTGCTCCAGTTGGGTCGTGCCGTCATCCGTCTCCCACACCCGGAACTGGAGCCACGCGCGACCCGGCAGCTTCATCTCCGCCCTTAGGCGGACCAGCCGGCCCGGCTCCAGCGCCTCCACCCGCCAGAAATCCAGCGCGTCGCCGACGCGCAAGTCGTCCGGGTGCCGGCGGCCCCGGCGCAGCCCCACGCCGCCCAGCAGGCGATCCACCATGCCGCGGAGGCGCCACATCCAGTCCGCATGGAACCACCCTCGCTCGCCGCCGATGCCGGTGAACACCCGGTACACCTCCCCGGCGGGCGCGTCCACGGTGCGCGTGCGGCGCTCGAAGATCATCCCTTCATGGGCCTCCACGCGGGAGAAGGAGTCCGGCGCCACGGGCGCGCCGTGGGCGTCGCTCCAGGCGGTCTCGATGCGGCCGTGCTCCAGGTCGCCGATGACCTCCGCGATGGCCTCGGCATAGGTCCGAGGCTCGATCCCCGGGAACAACTCCCGGGCCAGACCGTCGGTCACCACCACCTCGTTCCGAAGCCCCTCGATGAGGGGGCCGCTCACCCCGGAAGGGATCGGCGTGATCCAGTGCACCCAGTAAGACGACAGGCGCGGCGTCAACACCGGCACCGGCACCAGCCAGCGCCTCAGCCCCCTGGCCAGCGCATAGCCCAGCATCATCCCCCGGTAGGTAGTCACCTCACGGCCGCCGATCTCGATGACCTTGCCGGCGCAGGCCGCGTTGCTCAATCCCGCCACGAGATAGTCCAGCACGTCGTTCACCGCGATGGGCTGAACGCGCGAGTAGACCCACCGGGGACAGACCATCACCGGCAGCCGCTCCACCAAGTAGCGGATCATCTCGAACGAAATGCTGCCCGACCCCACGATGACCGCCGCCCGGAACTCCGTCACCGGCACCCCGCCCTCCCGGAGCGCCCGCCCCGTCTCCTGCCGGGAACGCAGGTGTTGCGACAGGTCGGCCGTCGGGTCCCCCAGCCCGCCCAGGTAGACGATGCGCCGGACGCCGGCGTCGCTGGCCGCGCGGCCGAAGAGCCGCGCCGCGTCCACGTCCAGCGCGTGGAACCCCGCGCCGCTGCCCATGCTGTGGATCAGGTAATAGGCGCAGTCCACGCCGGCCAGGGCACGCGACAGGGTTTCACGGTCCAGTGCGTCGCCCTCGACGACCTCGACGTGCTCCGCCCAGGAACGCGAGCGCACCCGCGCCGCGCTGCGGGCGAGGACGCGCACGCGATGGCCTTCGGTGAGCAGGCGGGGGACCAGCCTGCCGCCGATGTAGCCGGTGGCGCCGGTGACGAGAACTGTTGCGGGGCGATTCATCTTGGAGGACTGTGCGTGAGGAGCGTTGGGCACCAGCCGGACCGCTACGGGGAGGAGACGGCGATGTCCTCAGGTCTCCATGGGGAAAAGCGCCTGCGATTCCCTGCGCATCAGTTTTACAGCCGAAGGGTTGTGACGAGGCTTGACGCTGGACCTGCCACGGACTCAAGCGGATGAGGCGCGTACTCTTTCTCTGAAAATGCCACGGAGATACCGTGTTTCCTCGCGTTCGAGATTCCGGCCGAGTATGGTTCGGCCTGTCGCCAACAGCTTTCTGTCAAATTCTGGTGGTATATCGCTTGTCGTTAGCCAGTGTTCTCTGAGCCTCGAAATATCGGCCTCGGTGAGTCCGTCGACGAATCGAGCTACAAGGTCGGCCAGCGCGGAACGGTCGTCACTGTCGGTTCCAGCAACGGTCTGATCCAGAGTTTTCTGCACATCGTCCGCGTCCGCCCGCGACTCCACTACCGTGAGGAACTTTGAAACTGTCTCCTTGCTCCACTCTTGGGTCGTGTCGGCCTCGAACAGCAGTTGCTTTGACTGCGAGCCCCGGCTTGGAACAATCCCGAGAAGGTGCACTCTGACTCCGAAACCTTGGGCTATTTCGACACCGATCCGCACATCCTCGTCCCCGGACAACAATATCGCATCCGAAATGGCGTGGTTGCGGGCCAAGTTGATCAAATCGGTTACGATCAGTGAATCGACGCCCTTTTGTTGGCCCTGACTGTTGATGAAGCCGAGCCTGAGCTTCACATTGTCCGAGTTCGCGATGGCCTCCTGGTCAAGAGTCGGGCCTCCGTACCCAAGCGCCCCGTCATACCAATAAATGCGGAGCAATGACGCTCCGTCCGACTGTTGGTTCGCCATGGCGAGAAGCTCAGCCAACACCCCATCCTTGTCAAGCCTTGTATCGGTGCGCTTCTTTGCGGATCCGGTTAATGCCGCAGTCCCCTGCGCGAACAGGTACCCGGCATCGACAAAAACCGCTGTGCGTGACACTCGCGCCACCCCCAATACGTAAGAAGGCCCCCGCAGGGGCCTTCGATAGTTCGGCCCCCCGTATACAGTAGCTGGGGGTGCCGAAGGTAGAGCCTGAATGTACCTCCATAGTGGGGCGGTTGCAAGAGTCAGCAGAGTGGAGGCTCAGCCGGCCCAAACCATCCGGACTTGAGTCTTCAGCGAGCGCTTCCGACAAGGTATTGATTTGTTGGTCAGTCACCCGACCTCCGCAACCCTGCAAGGACTTCTCGAAAGCTGTTAAGGCCGGCCTCAAGGTTCTCGATGATCTCTTCGGCGAGGTCGTCGGGTTCGGGCAGGTTGTCGAGGTCGGTCAGGCTCTTGTCCTTGAGCCAGAAGACGTCGAGGCTGGTCTTGTCTCGGGCGGTGAGCTCGTCGTAGCTGTAGCTGCGCCAACGGCCTTCCGGCGCGTCGTTCTCGTCCCAGGTGGGCTTGCGCTGATGCCGGTTCCGCGGGTTGTAACACTTCACGAAATCGAACAGGTCTTCGTAGCGCATGGGCTTCTTCTTGAGGGTGTGGTGAATGTTGGTGCGGTAGTCGTAGTACCAGACCCGCTTCGTCCACGGGTCCGGGCTGGCCTCGCGGTTGTCGAAGAAGATCACATTGGCCTTGACGCCCTGGGCGTAGAACACGCCGGTGGGAAGCCGGAGGATCGTGTGCAGGTCCGTGTTCTCCAGCAGCTTCTTCCGGATGGTCTCGCCGGCACCGCCCTCGAACAGCACGTTGTCCGGCACCACGACCGCGGCGCGGCCGTCGGTCTTGAGCATGGTCCGGATGTGCTGCACGAAATTGAGCTGCTTGTTGGAGGTGGCGGCCCAGAAATCCTGCCGGTTGTAGGTCAGGTCGTCCGTCTCCTGCTCGCCTTCGTCGTTGGTGAAGCTCATGGAGCTCTTCTTGCCGAAAGGCGGATTGGCGAACACGTAGTCGAAACGCTGTCCGGGATCGGCCACCAGCGCGTCATTGGGCGATATGGGCGCGCCGCCGTCAATCTCGCCGATGTTGTGGAGGAGCATGTTCATCAGGCACAGGCGCCGGGTATTGGCGACGATCTCGTTGCCGTGAAACGTCTCGTGCTTGAGGAAGGCGTTCTGTTGCTGGTCCAGTTTGAAGTTGTCCGGGTTGGTGAGGAAGTCGTAGGCCGCCAGAAAGAACCCGCCCGTGCCGCAGGCGGGGTCGGCGATGAGCTTGCGGGGTTCGGGCCGCACGCATTCCACCATGGCGCGGATGAGGGCGCGCGGCGTGAAATACTGCCCCGCGCCCGACTTCGTGTCCTCGGCGTTCTTCTCCAACAGGCCCTCGTAGATGTCACCCTTGATGTCGGCGACCATGGTGACCCACTCGGTGGCGTCCACCATGTCGATGAGGCGATACAGCTTCGCCGGGTCCTGGATCTTGTTCTGGGCCTTGGTGAAGATCTGCCCCAGCATGCCGGTCTTGGCGCCAAGCTCACGAAGCAGCGTGACGTAGTGGCTCTCCAGTTCCGCACCCCGCTTCGACCTCAGACTCGTCCAGTCGTACTCGGCCGGGATTCCCACATCACGATTGCGCGGCGGCTTCCCGTACTCGTCCGCCATCTTGAGAAAGATCAGGTAGGTGAGCTGTTCCAGGTAGTCGCCATAGCCGACGCCGTCGTCGCGCAGGGTGGTGCAGAAGCTCCAGACTTTGGAGACGATGGGAGCCGTGTTCATGCAGAGGAGTCCTTGGCCCTGGTTTGTCGCGCCAGGGCTTCGCCGGCGGCAGTGCGCCGATAACGCTGCTTCCGGCTGGTTGGCTTGTCGGGGAGCGTCATTTCGATCAGGCCGGCTTCGAGGGCGGGGCGGAGATATGCCGCGGTGAAGTAGTCCCGGTGAGTCAAGCTCAACGCCGCCTGCAATTCGGCGCGGCTCATCTCTCCCGCGAGGGCCACCACCAGTTGCTCGACTTGCCCGGTATCTTGCCCGGTGACTTGCCCGGTATCTTGCCCGGTGACTTGCCCGGTATCATGTTCGGTGACTTGTTCGGTTGGCTCCGAGCTCACCCGTTCGTGCACCGGAAGACGGACCAGGAACCACGTCCGATCTTCGTCGCTCTCGAAAATCGGGGCCGGAGAGCCGTTTTCCCGCATGGCCCGCAGGATCTTGGGCACTCCGGTCGACCTGCCTTCGGCCAGATCCAGCTCCTTGAGAAACTCTCCAATGCGCCGATTGCGATAGCGGCGGCTGACGGCTTGCCCTTTCTCGAAGTCTTCCATGCGGATAGATCGGTCGGCGCCGGGGAAGCTCAAGACCACCAACTCCTCAGGGGTGATGCGCACCTCCACCGGCTCCCGTTCCTCGTAAGAGCGATGGTAGACGGCATTGACCAGCGCCTCCTCGATTGCGCCGGTGGGAAAGTTCCAGAATCGCTCGGCTTCCGGCTTGTGCGGATGCTTGACGACCGTTTCCTTCAGGTAGTTCCGCTCGATGTAGCTGATCGCCTCGCCGAGGATGATCGACAGAGGGCCGCGGAACTCCTTTTCCTCGAATCGGTCCCCACCCGGGCCGTCCGGGAACCATACGACGTCGATCTGGGTTGCGGGGAAGAAGTCGTGCGGGCGGTCGTTGAAGAACAGCAAGCCGACATTCTTGAGAAACATCGCTTCGGGCGGTCCGCCGACGAGGTTCATGCGCTGACCAAGGGCCACCACCGACAGATCGGCTGCTTCAGAAGCAAGGTCGCTGCCAATATCCCGTAAAAACTCCCGGATAAGCCGATGGGACAGATCATCCAGCGAAGCCGTTTGGCGGTATCGATCGTCGAAGGGCACGGTGGCGGTCAGGCTCAGCAACTCGCGCTCGTCCTGGCCCTTGGCGCGGACGGTGTTGCTGTGCCTGCGGATGAAATATCCCCACTCTTGCCGTTTCGGCGTTAGGCTAAGCTTGGCCTTGTAGGGTCGGGTCTCGCCGCCGGGCGCCCACAATACGAAAATTGTCCGACCATCGACTTCATAAGTGGCCGTAAGCGGGTGGTATTGAGGCTGTATGGCCGAGTGTCCGAGATTCAGCAGTTCCCTCTGTATCGCGTCAACCGAATCCGGATCGATGCCCTTGGGCGGCAAGACTGGACGGCCGTTCCGTTCCTCGACTCCCACGACCACGTAACCGCCGCCCAGGTTGTGAAAGTCGTTGGCAAAGGCGCAGATGGTGTGAAGCACGGCCTTCGGATTCCAACCAGCCTTGTACTCAACGCGCTCGCCCTCGATGGTCCGCTGGCGCAGTAGATCGCGAAGGTTGATGGGAAGCTTGCCGGTCATGACGTTGCCTTGGCCTCGTGCCGGTGCGGCCGAGTGGGATGACAGGCGGGGACCGCCCGTCCGGAGACGATGAGGGCAACGCTCATGCCGCAGTCTTCGCCTTTCTGTTCTTTCTCGCGGTCGGGCCGCTCTTGCCGGCCTCCGCCCTCTCCGTCCTGATTCTCTCCAAAAGAACAGAAGCGGGCTCATCGCTGGGATCTTGGGCGACCAAGTGACCGGTGAAGGCTTCCTGCAGGATCGCTTGACGTAATACGTTTGTCTCTACCAGTGCCCTGTCAATGTCTCGTTCCTGTTCGTCCGCCACCGACAAGACTGCCTCCAGTCGATCAACAAGCACTTGCTGTTCTTCCAAGGAACAAAGGGGCACAACCAGGTTCTGGAGCGTAGTCAGGTTGATGTTCTTCTGCGCGGTCGCCGGTGCGTACGCCTCCATACGTGTACGGAACGACTCGATGAACAGGTTGATGTAGCGAGGTAGGACCAAGGTCTCCGTTGCCGTAAACCCCACAACGCTATCCGGAAAGCAACCGTCGAACCCGAGAAACGCGGTTTCAGCAATGTTCGCTGCAATGGTAATGCAGAGCGTCCCCTCGGGCCAAAGCCTGCTCTGTCCAAGTCCAAGCTCGCTGTAGGTTCGGGAGTAATCTCGGATAGTACGACTGGCAGCCTTGACTTCTCCTGTTTGGATGAACGGATACGGTCCGCCGAATAGCTCAGGCGCGTTGCGTGGTCTGTGCTTTGACTTGCCACGTTCCAGGTCGCCCAGATTGGCCAAATAGGTGTAAAGTTGGCCGTCGGGCAGTGCCGGAAGCGTCGCGAGTTCGCGCGGACTCAACCGGGCCAACGCCTTCGGTTTCCGGGGCTTCGCAGGCCTTTTGCCACGCTTGCCCTTGGTCTCCCATTCTCTGACGGTAGCATCCCATTCCGCTAGTTGCCGCTCATGATGCTCTGCCCGCTCCCGTCTGATGCGAGACAACAACTGCTCCGGCGTCTCCAGCTTGTCCTTGTTCTCTTCGCGCCATTGCGCCGTGAGCTTGCCTTCGAAGGCGTGCTTCAGGACAGATTGTCGATAGACTTCAAGCTGCCTGCGCGCCGTCTTCAGGCTCTCGATGCCCTTGTCGATCTCCGAGAAGAGCTCTTCGATCTTGGCGACAATGCGAATCTGTTCACCGTAAGGAGGAAATGGGAGTGGAGTGTCCTTTAGTTGTTTCTTAGTAATCCCGGAAATCGTTGTCCCCCGACCGTCGAATTTCAGACGCTGGAGCTCAGAACTCAGATAGTAGAGACAATATTCTGGTAAAACCAGATCAGGACGCTGAACGAGTCCCTGCAAGTCTTGGCTGAAACAGATGGGCGTGCTTGCGATTGCAATCTTGCCTAACCCGACCCTTGTGGCTACCAGTAGAGTTCGACTGGGCACCATGGTGGTGCTGCTGTTCTGAATCCCTTCGAGCGTAACATGGCGCTTGACTCCGATGTCGCGAAGGTCGTCAATGTCGGCACTCGTAATCCAGGGAATATCGCCTCCCCAGTACTCGTCAATCGCCGTGGAAGGTGTACCCCCGCCTAGAACGTCGTAGATTTCACCTAATCTAGTCTCCACCCAGTTTTCGGGTAACGAATCCGGCTCCGAGTGACCCATGTTCATCCCGCCAACGCCTCATTCAGTTCATCGATCACGCCATCCATCCCGTCACCGAACAACTGGTACATCCGCCCCAACCCGCCCTTGCCGTCGAACGGCGCCATGTCCAGGTCTCGGTGTTCCAGGTGGAAGGAGTGGCTGATGTGGTCGCGGACCATACGGAGCCACTCCATCTGCTCTTCGTTGAATTTCTCCCCGTCGCCGCTGTGGTGGGTCATGATCCAGTTCTGGAAGTTGCGGCGCACGGTTTCGGCGTAGGGCGACAAGGTCGCGTCGATGCCGCACACCCGGCGGATCAGAGCGACCAGCGCCGTCAACTCGCTGGCTGGTTGGCCGCCCTTGTATTCATCCAGCAGGGCGTAGGCGTGCCACACCCGCAACGGGGCCAGTCGGGGCTGATCGCTCTTGAGCCTGTCGGACACCTCCCGGATCATGGCATAGGTCAGCTCCCGGCGACGATGCGGTTGGGCGTAGAAGATCGTGAGGGCTTCGATTTCATCGCGATGCGACTCCAGGTAGCTTCGGAAGTCCTGGACCATGGCCTCGGCGTTCGCGTGTGCGTCGCCCTCCCATTCGGCGCGCAGGACGCTGTCCAGGCCTTCGTGGTCGATGGTCTGTTCCTTGTCGCGGCGGATGGAGTCGATCAGCTCGATCAACTCTCCGTTGAGGACGACCGCGGCGGTGCCAACCAAGTGTTCCCGCGCCTTGTCGTAAGCCGCCGGCGACGGCTTTGCGCCTTCGGACACGGGCTCGACCTCGCGCGCCTTCTCGTCGATGCGGTCCGGGTCGATGGCGGCCAGGAGATCGCCGACGATCTGCGTCAGTTCGGCGCCCCCGGCCTTCACCCTGATCCGTTCCTTCTCGGCGGGGTCGAGTTGCTGATCGAGCCGGGCGAGGCGTCCGGCCAGGGACGCCACCGTGTCCTCGTCGCACGCGCCCATCATCACGCCCATGGCAAGGTCCTTGAGCGGCACGGAGGGCTTGGTGATGAGCGGCCCGCTGGCCGTCTTGAGCGACTTCGTGACGCCCACGGCGTCCACGATCACGTAGTGGGTCTTCGCGGTGAGGGCCGACGGCGTGACCTTCCTGAGATCGTCGTGGCCGAGGGTGCGGGTGCCGCGGCCCTTCATCTGCTCGAAGTAGTTGCGGCTCCGCACGTCGCGCATGAACAGCAGGCATTCCAGCGGCTTCACGTCGGTGCCCGTGGCGATCATGTCCACGGTCACGGCGACGCGCGGGTAGTAGTCGTTGCGGAACTGGGCGAGGACCGACCTCGGGTCCTCGTCGACCTTGTAGGTGATCTTCTTGCAGAACTCGTTACCCTCGCCGAACTGCTCGCGCACGGTCTGGATGATGTCGTCGGCGTGGCTGTCGGTCTTGGCGAAGACCAGCGTCTTCGGGACTTCTTCGCGGCCGGGGAATATCTCCGGCAGCTTGTCGCGGAAGGCGCCGACGACGGTGCGGATCTGGTCGGGGTTCACAACGCTGCGGTCGAGCTGGTTGGCGGCATAGGTGGTGTCCTCGTCCTGTACCGTCCAGCGCCTCCGGCGCGTCAGGCGTTCGCGCTTCTCGATCTGCTGTTCCGCCCTGAGCTGGCCGCCATGGCGGGTCCTCTCCGTGTCGATGACATAGATTTCGTTGCCCACGTTGACGCCGTCGGCCACGGCCTGCTCGTGGTCGTATTCGCTGACGACGTTCTTCCTGAAGAACCCGTAGGTGCGGCTGTCCGGCGTGGCGGTGAGGCCGATGAGATAGGCGTCGAAGTACTCCAGGACCTGCCGCCAGAGGTTGTAGATCGACCGGTGGCACTCGTCGATGACGATGAAGTCGAAGAACTCCGGCGGAATCCTGTCGTTGTAGACCACCGGCCTGGGTTGTCTGGGCTGGACCCACTCCGCGGGATTGACGTCTTCCGCGGACTCGTCCATCTCCTGGCCTTTCAGGAGCGAATACACCCGCTGGATGGTGCTGATGCAGACCTGGCTGTCCCCGGCGACGAAGGACGACCTGAGGCGCTGGACGTTGTAGAGCTCGGTGAACTTTCGGTTGTCGTCGCCGGGCACGTAGGCCATGAACTCCTGCTCGGCCTGTTCGCCCAGGTTCCTGGTGTCCACCAGAAAAAGGACTCGCTTGGCGTCGGCGTGTTTGATGAGCCGGTAGATGGAGGTGATGGCGGTGTAGGTCTTGCCGGAACCCGTGGCCATCTGAATGAGGGCGCGCGGGCGGTCATCCTTGAAGGACGCCTCCAGTTTCTCGATGGCGTTGACTTGGCAGGCGCGGAGGCCGGCCGGGTCCAACACCGGGAGCCTCTCGAGCCGCTTGCGCAGCGAAGCCGCCTGGGCGCGCCAGTCCTGCACCGTCTCCGGCCGGGGAAAGCTGAACACCTCGCGGGAGCGGGGCTTGGGATCGCGCCCGTCTGTGAAACGGGTCAAGACGCCGGTGGACTCGTAGACGAACGGCAGCGGCTCTTGGTTGTTCACCCACTTGAGCTTGGCGGCGGCATAGGCGGAGGACTGCTCCTCGACCGTGGTGATCTTCTGGCCCCAATCCTCTGGCTTGGCCTCGACGACCCCGACCGGCTTCTTATCGACGAAGAGAACGTAGTCGGCCGGGCCGACATCGGTCTGGTACTCGCGGACGGCGACCCCGAGGCTGGCGCTGAAGTTGATCTTCTTGTTGTCCTGAACCACCCATCCCGATTGGGCCAGCATCTCGTCGATCGTGTCCCGCGCAGCCTGTTCGGGGGTTTGGTTGGGGCTCTGCATTGTCGCTCACTCGCCGGTCGTTTTTGGCCCGGGCTACTCTTGAAACTGCCAATCGCTGGTGTAGTACGCCTTCAAGTCCCCGCGCCAAATTTGTCGGTGATGTAGCCGGTGGCGCCGGTGAAGAGGACGGTTTTCCGTTGAGTCCACGCTGGAGGAAAGGCTGGCAGTAACGCCAACGATGAGGCGTTACTTACTCCCTCTTGCGGAAACCTTCACGACAATGACGCTCGTTATCTATTCTCGGTCAGCCTTCCGGAAAGGTACTTGTGAATGACGCTCGACAACAGCGTCTGGTACGGGATGCCTTCTTCCCGCGCACGCGCGTGCGCGAGGTTGAAGTCGCGTTCGGTAACTCGCAGGTTGACTCTACGGGTCTTGTTGAAGGTATTGCGGGCCGCTTGCCGTGCCGTTTCCATCTCACGTTCAGCTTCCGGTGCGGTGGTCACTTCGCCGCGCTCGAAATGCTCCAGTATCTCCCGCTCTTCCGCGTCCAATGGATACTTCACGATGATCGTCCCCTTTTGTGATTCCGAGTCGCTTTCCGGCTCGGGATTATCGTCTTCAAAAAGCGTGACCCGTCTGCGGACGTCACAAAGGGTACAAGATGCAGGTAACCGTCGATATCGACGACATAGATCCTCTGCCCCCCATACCGCTCCTGATTCGGATGATCCAGGACCTCCACCAAACCGCCCTGCTCAATCACAGAAACGACGCGCTCAAATGAAATACCCCGTTGCTCAATAAGTTGCTGGTTCTTGTCCAGGTTCCAGTCAAAGCGACTCTCCACAAATCAATGGTCATCTAATGTGTGCATGTTGTCAACAGCGTGGCGTGAGGTAGAGCGATCAGAGAACGGCACGGCGTCAATGACCCCCTATCAGCATCGAGATCATCTTGTTTCCAACCTCGATATCTCCACCTCCGCCGACCCCGCCCATCTGAACACCCAAGCCTCACCTTCGCGGACGTTCTGCACAAGATTGGGTCTAAACGCCGCCAGACACCTCCCGCCTTCGTAGCGCGCGGATGGGTACAAGACGCCGTTGCCTCCGCTCTCCAGGATATCCCGGGCCAGGGCTTGACCGGCCGGATACGCCTCCATCGGGTCCTCGCTGAAAACGGCTTCCTCCGTCCTCTCACCCAGATCATGGAACCGGCTCACGAAGCCGGCCAGGATCTCCCGGTATGTCGTGACGTTGTCGTAGACTCCGGTGGCGCGGAGCTCGCGCGTGAGGTGCCATGCGACCTCGGCCTTGGCCGTGTCGGCCGCGTTTTTCCCGTGCGCCGCATACCATGCTCCGCGTTCGGGGCCGTTGAAGCGGTTGCCCGTGGGGCGCGTGCGGCAGAAGGCCGCGTTCACGTAGTGCCAGCCGTAGCCGTCGGCCTCGGTCAGCAATTCTCCCGGTTGGACGCCGGCGGGCACCATCCATGAAGACGCCACGGATGAGGTGAGGGCTTCGATCTCTTCGAGGATGGCGCGCTCGGACGGATCGTCGGCGAGCAGCGTCATGGCCGGCTTGTCCAGGGAGCCGGCCGTGACCAGGCGAATGGTGGTCGGCTCGACGAACTCACGGACCGGGAGGTCCGCGACACGGATCACGCCCCGCTCCCAAGCGCGTCGATGTGCTGCCGGACTCTCATCATGGCGGGAATGCCGCCGGCGCTCATGACCTCGATCGGGGTCTTGCCGTCAAAACCGGGGCCGGCATTGGGAGCCTTCGGCCAGCCACGGGCCAGCGGTCCATTGAAGAGCGACGCGAGCCCGTTGAACAACCCGATGATCAAGCTCGCGCGAGTCAACTTGTCCTGGTCGAGGATACCCCTGTAGTTGCCGGCCTTCATGCGGCTCCAGGTGGCCGTGGGCACATCGAACAGGGCGGCACTCTCGGTATTGGTCAAACCCCAGGCATCGGCTGCACGCACCACGGCCTTGACGACAACCGCGACCCTGTGGCGGTCCCCAAGGGGCATGAGGGATCTGTCACGGGGAATATCTCGAAGAAGACGCGCCATTCTCCAGTTCTCGATTATATCATATGAAATGATCTATCATATCATATGATATGATCTTAACGCCGTCAATTCCGCGAAACGCCCACCCCCAAATGTTTCATTGCGTCGGGATCGCCGCCTGGGATGTATGCGCGCCTGACCGAGCCGCCCACGTCAAGGAGGAGGGTCGTGTGACCTTCGGGTTCAGCCGATGACCCGCTCCACCGGCACGCTGCGGACGTCCATTTCGAACGCCAGTCCTTCGACCGGCGGCAGGGCGTAGGTCCATGTGACGCCGTCGGGTGCCGCGCCGCGGCGGACGATCTCGTCGGCGAGCAGGCCATGGAAATCATGGATCGCGTAGACCTGGCTCGTGGTGGCGTCCGCCCACGTCAGGCCCAGCGCCGCCATCCGAAGCTCCAGCGCTCCGAGAACGAATTGCGCCTTCTCTCGCATGGCATCGGGCGAAGTGTCCCCGAGACGGATGATCCGGTCCCGGTACCCTCCCGGCCCTTCGGGTGCTTCGCCGGAGCCCGCTATGACGAAGCTCTTCACGCCCGCGGGATGGCTCGGCTCGGCCGGCACGGTGTACGAGAACGCATGGAAGCTGGGTTCGCCGGGAGGATCCACCGCGGGACATACGTTGGACCGCGCGACGGGGTTCTCCTCGTCCTTGAAGATTCCCCAGCGTTCGAGCGTGCCCACGTAGAGCCGATTGAAGGCAACGAAGCCCTCTTCCGTGAACTGGCCGGGTGAGCGCAGCTCGCACGCGCAGAACGCGGTCGAGGGCCGTCCGAGCGCGTGCAGGTAGGCCTCGATCCGCCGGAACCCCTCGTCAATCGGCACGGGTCGCGCGAACCGTGCGCGCTCGATGACGAATCCCGGCTCCGCCGAGACGCCCCCCGAGTACTGGAACCGCCCCCGCACGAACCGATAGCCGCCGGGTTGGAAAACCGTTGTTTCCGCCATATCGCATCTCCCGGAGCCGGCGTCTCGGACTTCTGAGCCCGGCTCAGTTCGCCTTCACCTGCTTCGGAACTCAGGAAACCCGCTCGCCGCACCGCCGGGCGATCCGGTCGAGCGAACTCGGACAAACACTCATTTCACGCGGTGTGGGGCCGGGTTGGTGGCTGGAGTTGGCTCCCGGGGAGGGACTCGAACCCCCGACAAAGTGGTTAACAGCCACCTGCTCTACCGACTGAGCTACCCGGGAACGACTGGTTGGACCTAGCACAGGGAACCTAGCACACGGTCGCTTCAATTTCCAGGCGGGACGAATCCCAGGCGCTCGAGCTCGTCCATCATGTGCTGTTGATGGGTGGCGGGCCAGAAGATCCTCCGGCAGGCCGGGCACACCGAGAAGGTGTCCTGGGTCTCGAAGACATAGAGGGGCACCGTGTCCCGGACCTGCTCCTTGGGCACGGGTTGGAGGGGCTGGTTGCACTCGACGCACCGGGTGAGAAGCCCCGCGAAGGGATCGAGGCCGCAGTCTTCCACCACCTGCTTCAACTGTGCCCGGAAGTGATCGTCCCGGATGAGGATGGAACGGTCCGGGTTGCGCCGGGCTGTCCGGCGGTCGCGGGTCAGCACGACCCGGCGCTCCTGGGTTGCCGTGCGCACGAGCCCTTGCCCGGACAGGTGCTGGCCGTAGATCACGTCCTGGCCGATGATGCGGAGCCACTTGGCCAGCCGCCCGAGCATCTTGTCGGCAGCGAATTTCAGCTCTTGTTGCCCTGCGTCAGCCATCGACTCGACTCATTCCCCGCTTCCCAGGCCGTGTCGGAAACACCCCCCCGAATCGTCATTCCTGCGGAAGCAGGTGTCTCAAAACTCTGCTCAGACACGGAATGGCACCGCCCCCCAATGAGTCATTCCCGCGAAAGCGGGAATCCAGGGGTGGTGCGGCGGGGAATACCGGCGTATGGCCCCTCCCAACCCCTGGATTCCCGCTTTCGCGGGAATGACTCATTGGGGTGTAGCGGGATTCCGTAACTACCTGAAATCATTGAACAAGATCTTATTTTCATATCAATGACGATTCGGGGGGCGGTGCCGTCTCCGGTTCGCGCGGAGGTTGACACAACCTGTTTCGCGGGAATGACGGTTCCGGGGGGCCGTGCCATTCCGTGTTTCATGCACATGATCGTCCTGATCGCGTTCTACCTCGGATCGATCACCTGGTCGAGGTGGATCCACAGCACTCGCGAGAAACGGAACAGAAACGGGGAAACGGCGACCAGGAACAGGCATGAGACGATGTAGATGGAAGCGGCGGCGAAGCCGAGGAGCAGCATGGCGGCGATGATGGGGAGGACGGCGGCGATTGCCAATGCGTAGCTGAAGTACATGGCGCCGACAAAGTAACCCTGCTCGCGCTCGAACTCAAGGCCGCAAACCGGGCAGCGGCGGTTCATCTTGAAGAGGCCCGCGAAGATGGGGCCGGTGGCGCAACGGGGGCAGCGCTCGCGAACGATGGCGAACAGCTTGCTCACGGCCTCGCGCACAGCTCGTAGGATTGGTGGGTCGCGGCGCTGCCGGCAACGTTGCCGTTGGTCCCGGCGGCGGCCGGTGGCGGCAGCATGTCGAACGGATCCTCCGCCTCCCGTGCGGCGGCGCGCACGGCCTCTATGGCGCGGGGCAGGTCCCTGCCCTCCCGCTGGTAGAGTTCCTCGAACCTCGCCAGGTCGGTGACGTAGAGCAGGCTCTGCAGGATCACGGCGTTGTTCAGCTTGGCCCGGCTGAAGGAGGCATAGCGGTGCTTCGGTGTCCCGGTCACCGCGTCGGCCCACCGCCGCCGGCTCTCGGCGAAGACCTGTTCACGGCGCCGCAGCTTCTCGGCATCGGGTATCGGCTCGGCGTATAGCGCCCGCAGGCAACGTGTCAGCTCCATGATGGCGCCCGAGAACTCGATCTCTTCCCACCACTCCCGGCGCGCGGTCCTGGCTTCGGCGCTCTCCGGGCCCAGGCGCCGCGTGAAGAACTCGATGGCGCCGCGCTTGCCGACGAAGTTGGCGAGGCTTTCGTTGAAGGCCACCGAGCCGGGCACGAACAGGGTGTTGTGCAATAGCTCGTGCAGCACGACATCCGCCAGGCCCACGCGGTCGAGCTTGAGCAGGCGCCCGAGCAGCGGGTCGTCGAACCAGCCCAGGGTGCTGAAGGCACCGGCCGGCCGGAGGTGGGTGTCGTATCCCTGGGAAGCCAAAGCCTCGGCCTCCTCGCGGGCGTCCGCGCCGTCGAAGAAGCCCTTGTAGGGAATGCGGCCGACGAACGGGAACCACCAGGTGTAGGGCTCGAAGGAGGTCTTGGGCACGGCGGAGAGCACGTGCAGCAGCACCGCGCGGTCGACCTGCGAATAGGCGGCGTAGCTGCCGCCGACGTTCAACCCCAGGTCCTTCGCGGCGAAATCCCGCAACTCCAGCACCATCTCGAGCTTGCGCCGTACGTCCGGCGCGACTCCGTCCTCGGCCAGCACCGTCGTGATGGGCGTCCGGCGCCACAGGATGCGGCCTTCCTCGTAGGCCGCGCGCATATAGTATCCCGGCGAACAGCCACCGAGGAACAGCAACAGGCATGCCCCGATGAACCGCTTGAACGTTGCCGCCATGTCGTCACTCCTCCAAAGGCGCCCTCGCACGGTTCACCCGCATCGCCAAAAGCCTGTCCGAGCAATCTGATGGCAGCGGAACCGCGCCCTTCGACTTCGGTCGGCCGACGCCTCCCTACGCTCACGATGAACGGAGGGTGCCTTGTGGCCATGTGTCATGGGAACGAGAACCCTGGCGCCACGATCAACGGTCAACGGTCCCCGGCCGTGTCCCGCGCCTCGGCGCCGCCACTCCCCTCCCCCTGGAACTGCAACTGGTGCAGCCGGTAGTACACGCCGCCCTTTTCCATCAGCTCGGCGTGGGAGCCCATCTCGCGGATGACGCCGCGGTGGAACACCAGGATGCGGTCGGCGTTGCGGATGGTGGACAGGCGGTGGGCGATGACCAGGCAGGTGCGGTTGGCCATGATCTTCTCGAAGGCGCCCTGGACCAGGAACTCGGTCTCGGTGTCGATGCTGGAGGTGGCCTCGTCCAGCACCAGGATCTCGGGATCGAGGACGAACATGCGCACCAGCGCCAGGAGCTGTCGTTGCCCCGCGGAGAGATTGTTGCCACGTTCGCGCACGGCCGCGTGCAGGCCCCCGGGCATGCGCCGGATGAAGCCCTCGGCGTTGGCGCTGCGCACGGCCGCGCGGATGCGCTCTTCGGGAATCGACTCGTTGCCCAGCTTGAGGTTGGACAGGATGTCCCCGGAGAACAGGAACACGTCCTGCAGCACCGTTCCCATGTGACGCCGAAGGGCGTCCAGCTCCCACTCGCGCACGTCCCGGCCGCCCACCCGCACGGCGCCGCTGTCCACGTCGTAGAACCGGCTCATGAGCTTGATGGTGGTGGTCTTGCCGGAGCCGGTAGCGCCAATGACCGCCACCCGCTCGCCCGGCTCGATCCTGAAGGAGACGCCCTTGAGCACGGGGTCGTTGGGACGGTAGCTGAACCACACGTCGTCGAACTCCACGGCGGCGCGCCGGCCATCGGCGGTCTCGACGGAGGCGGGACGCGCCGCGCCCGGGGTCACGGCGGAGGCGGGACGCGCCATGCCCGGGGTCACGGCGGACGCGGCGTTGCCGGCGGCGGTGGGCGCGAGCTTGGCGGCGGGCGCCACGTCGGCGGCCCGTGTGGCGGGCACTGGG
>JAJEAI010000008.1 GCA_022824205.1 Candidatus Binatia bacterium | reverse complement strand
CGACATGGGTGATTCCCGCGCATGCGGAAATCCAGGGAGGAGAACCGGGCCATATAGGACAGGCCCTTCTGGTCGTGATTCCCGCGCAAGCTTGCCCCCGATCAGGGTCGAGGGCAAGCTTGCGCGGGAATGACGGTTTGAGGCGGCGGGTTCACTATGAGCATCACGAAGATAGCGGTTCTGGGCGCGGGCAACGGCGGTTGTGCCACCGCGGCGGATCTCGCCAACCGGGGTTTCGAGACGCGGCTCTACTCCCGTTCGGAGAATACGCTGGCACCGCTGGTGCAGCGCGGCGGCATCGAATTGGTGGAAGGCGGCCAGGAGAGTTTCGCACGACCGCACCGCATGACGACGGCCATGGAAGAGGCCGTCGCCGGCGCCGACCTCGTCACCATCGCCGCTCCGGCCGTGGCCCATGCGTTCATGGCGCGCTCACTGGCGCCGCTCCTGACCGAGGAGCGGATCGTCCACCTCAATCCGGGGCAGACCGGAGGCAGCCTGCACTTCGTGCACGAGTTGCGGCGCGCGGGCTGCGGCGTCCCCGTCCGCTGCTGCGAGACCGTCACCCTCACCTGTATCTGCCGCATGGCCGGAGCGGCACGCGTGGAAGTCTACCGCCGCACCGCCAACCTCGCCTGCGCGGCCTTCCCCGCCGCCCATGGGCCGGAGATCCTGCCGGACGTGGCCGCGGTGTTCCCCAACGTCGTGCCGGCGGAAAACGTGCTGGACACGGGCCTCTCCAACATCAACGCCATCATGCACCCCGCGGGAATGGTGGGGAACGCCGGCTGGATCGAGCAGCACGGCGGCGCGATGCTCTTCTACCGGGAGGCCCTGTCGCCTTCGGTGGCGCGCATGATCGAGGGAGTGGACCGGGAACGGCTGGCCATCGTGCGCGCCCTGGGGCTTCGGCCCCGCACCTTCGTGGAGATCTTCCACGCCGCCGGCCTCACCTCCGACGCGGCCCTTGCAAGCGGTGACGTCTACCAGGCCACGCAGGAGAGCGAGCCCAACAAGACCATCGTGTCGCCCACCACCCACGATCACCGCTACGTGCACGAGGACGTGGGCTACGGCCTCGTGCCCATGGCCGAGCTGGCCGCCCTGCTGGGCATCGACACGCCGGTGATCGACGCCCTCATCACGCTGGCGTCGGAGATGAACCGCACCGACTATCGCCGCGATGGCCTTACCCTGGCCGACATGGGGTTGGAGGGTGCGGACCCAGCCTCCCTCCACGGCATCCTCCAAACCGGCTTTCCATGACTGACGCCATGGGATGAGTCCCACACAGGCTGGTTCGGTTATGGATGATCCGGCAACGACCCGCCGGAACGTGTCGGGTTACGCGTTTGGTTAACCCGGCCTACTACCCACGGCTCTCCGCACGTTCTGCGGCGCAGGCACGTGGCTGGTCCATACCCGTCACTCCTCATCAAGAGCGTCGATGCGCCGTATGAGGTTGGGGTTGCCGCCCTTACGATGGATGAACTCCTTAAGCTCGCCGATGATCTCGGCGTTGGCGCGCAGGCGCTTGGCCGCAAGGGGTGATGGGCTGCGAGCTTTAGATCCATCGGTCTGAGTGGCAAGGCCGAGCCTGCGCTCAGCCGTGCCCAGCGCGGCCAGAACCTGTCTGGCGGCCGGGTCGTGATCGGGGTCGAGAATGTCACTGTAGGTGAGGAGTAGGGTTCCCGCTTTCGCGGGAATGACGATCGTAGGGCTTGCTGCGGTTCACGAACTTTTTTGCAACATTGGGGTGTACTTCACTTGGTCTCGCAGCCAGTCTCGAACAATCGTTGGTCTGGCCACCGGAACGCGGATGTGCAGATGGGTATCCGTCTGATCGAAGCGGCAACGGAAGACCGAAACGGGGCGGATGGAGACATCGCTTTCCTCGTTGCGAGGCGCCACCAGGTGTAACGGATATCCCAACAACAGATGCCGGGTGTGTTGTTTCGCCAGACGGGACCGCAGGCCATCCGGGACACGTGACAGAGGAATGACCAACTTGCGGCCATGTTCCGCCTTCGGCCACCAAGGCTTGTCCGGCTCCAGTAGAGCGGAGTTTTCCCCGTACTGGTTCGCAAATGCCTGGGGCTGGCCGCTGTCACCGTGTCGCAGGGCTTCCTGATAGTAGGGCAGGAGCTGTCGCAGCAGGTCCATGCTTGCGTCAATCCGCCCGTGCTGCACGTCCGGCTCTACCGCTGCCGCCTCACCCGCAGTCGCTTGGCAAAGGATTGCAACCAGGTATTCGTCTGGTCTGCCGGGAGCCGCAGTTCCCGTCTTGTCCCGTTGCCGGCGGACATGCCATCGCCGCGCCGCGCCGAATTGGACCAGTTGGCGCTCGTTCATGTTCGCAAGGGCTCGTACAATCTCGTCCTTGCCGACAGTTGCTCCGGCCTCGGCCAACTGCGTGCGGAGGCGTTCAACCGTCCGACCGCGCGGCGCGGCTTCCAGGACCCTGAAAATGGTATCCTGAACCAGCGAACCGGCGTCCGTCATGTCCGGTACTCCTGCGGTTCCAGTAATGCTCCGGCCATCGTCGCTTTCCCTCGGTTTGACGGTGACCAGCGGCATGGTAAACCTCTCGGAAAATTGTTTTTTCGTATTTTCTAACAATCGGAGTCATAACGGTCAAGTCGAAGTGGTCACCGCGCCCCTTCCGAACTCCGGCGACAGAAAACCGCCATTCGAGCCGGAGCATCTTCCCCTCGCCGAGGATGAGACACTCCTCGCTCCCGACCGCTGGCGCCGTCTTCCATTCCCCTCCCCGTTGTTCTACTCTGTCCGCCATGCACGCAGGCTTGTGTTTCGACGGTTTCTACTCGATCCAGGAGATGATCGAGTTGGCGCAACTGGCTGACGAGATCGGCATGGATTCCATCTGGATGTCGGACCACATCTGCTTCCGGGACTCCATCGCCTCGGCCATGGCGTTCCTGGCCCGCACCCCGCGCATCAAGGTCAACCCCGCGCCGCTCAGCCCCTACTCGCGTCATCCCATGGTCACCGCCATGGCGCTGGCCACCATGGAAGAGTTCGCGCCCGGACGCGTGGCGGCCACGGCGGGCACGGCCAACCCGACGGCGCTCCGGGAGATCGGCATCGAGGCCGAGCGGATGCTCAGGACCATGCGCGAGTACATGACGCTGCTGCGCGCCCTCCTCGCGGGCGAGACGGTACGTTTCGAGGGGGAGATGTTCACCGTGAACGGGGCGAGCATGGGACTCACGCCCGGCACCGAGATCCCCATCTACATGACGGCGGTCAGGCCCGGAATGCTGCGCCTGGCGGGCGCGGTGGCCGACGGCGTGCTGCTGTCCGCCGGCTGCACCCCGGCGTACATCCGGCGCTGCGTCGACGAAGTGGAGGCGGGGGCCGCCCGCGCCGGGAAGGACGCCACGGGAGACGTCGCCGGGTTCATCGCGGCTTCGGTTTCCGACGACCCGCGGGAGGCCATGGACGCCACCAAGACCTTTCTTGCGTACATCTTCCGCAACAAGCACCACGCCGAGAACATCCGCCTCGGCGGCGGCGCCGTGGACCAGGATCGCCTCGCGGACGCCATCGGCCGGCGCGCATGGGACGAGGCCAAGGGCCTCATCAGCGACGAAGTGGTGTACGCGCATTCCGTGACCGGAACACCGGACGAATGCCGCCGGCGCCTGGACGAGTTCGTCCAGGGCGGTCTCGACCTGCCCCTGTTCATGCCCCTCGGCACCCAGGAGCAGCGCAGGCGCGTGGTGGAAATCGCGCGGGACGGGTAGACCCCCGCTGATGGAAAGTCTGATCGATTGCCGCCGAGCGAGACGGTGCCCTGCGACTGCCTTTTGCTACGCTTGGGACGAAGGGCTCCGGCACAATTTGTCAGTGTCTTCCCAGGAATATGGGTAGGTTATGGCACAACAACTCAATGGATACCTGAAAGAGCTGGCACGCCGGGCCGAGTCGAGTCTCCCCGACTTGACCGACATCCGGCGCAGCCTGCACCGCCACCCCGAGGCGGGCTGGACCGAATTCCGCACCACCGGCATGGTGGTGCAGCGGCTGCGCGAGCTGGGCTACCGGGTCGAGACGGGTTCGGACTGCATCCACCCCGACGCGGTGCGCGGCTGGCCCGACGAGGCGGTGGTGCGGGAGAGCCGCGCCCAGGCGGGCGAGTTGGCGCGGGACATCGCGGTCCCGGGGGCGGTGGGCATCCTGGAGCGCGGCGACGGCCCCACGGTGGCGCTGCGCTTCGACATGGACGCCACCGAGGTGGCGGAGTCCGACGACCCGGCGCACCCGCCGGTGGCGCGGGGGTTTGCCTCCGGAAAGCCCGACGTCATGCACGCCTGCGGCCACGATGCCCACGTGACCATCGGCCTGGGCGCGGCCGAGCTGCTGGCCACGAACCCGGACTGGCGCGGGCGCGTGAAGCTCCTGTTCCAGCCAGCGGAGGAAGGTGGCCGCGGCGCCCATCCCATGGTGGAGGCCGGGGTGGTGGACGACGCCGACTACTTCGCCTGCCTGCACATGGGCGGGCCGGCGCTGCCCTTGGGCGAGGTGGCGCTGGAGGCCACCCACTTCCTCTCGTCCGTGAAGATGGAGGCGCGTTTCCGCGGCGTGGCGTCCCACGCCGGCGGCGCGCCGGAACGGGGCCGCAACGCGCTCTTGGCGGCGTGCCAGGCCACCCTGGCGCTGCACGCCCTGCCACGCAACGGCCAGGGTGCCACCTTCGTCAACGTCGGGGTGCTGAACGCCGGCACCGGCACCAACGTGGTGCCGTCCGGGGCCCACATGAAGTACGAGGTGCGCGGCGGCACCGACGAGATCTGCGAACTCATGGAGGAAGGCGCGCGCCGCTGCATCGAAGGCGCGGCCACGCTCCAGGGGGTCGAGGTCACCAGCGAGATCACCGGCCGCACCATCGTCGCCAAGTCCGACGGCGAGATGAAGGACCACCTGGCCCGGGTGGCCGGGTCTTCGCCCGTGGATTTCCGCGTCCACGACGCCCGGCCCCTGGGGGGTGGCGAGGACGCCACCTACTTCATGCGCCGGGTCCAGGAACGAGGCGGCAAATCCCTCTACTTTCTGCTGGGCGGCGGCACCCCCACGGGGCACCACACGTCCACTTTCGACGTGGACGAGCGCGCCCTGGCCCACGGCGCCATGCTCATGGCCGGGCTGGTGCTGCGGCTTACAGCGTCCAACGCGGGCGGATGAGGACCCTTGAGGCCCCTGGACTCCCGCATGCGCGGCAATGACCTGCCTGGAGCCTCGGGGGCATTTCGTGACAAGACGGCAACCGGCACTTCGGACGAACGCATTTGATGACCACGCCTGAAATTGAAATCGACTCCGCGGAGTTGGTGCACCTGGCCGGGGAACTCATCAAGATCCCGAGCTTCTGCCCCGACGAGACGCCGGTGGCGCTGTTCCTGCGCGACTACCTTTCAGAGCGCGGTTACGACGTCACGCTGCAGGAAGTCGCGCCCGGCCGCTGCCAGACCATCGCCACACTGAAAGGAGCCGGCGGCGGTCCGAGCCTCATGTTCAACGGCCACATCGACATCAACTCCCTCACCCGCGGCGGCAAGCGCGACCCCTGGACGCCGGTGGTGGAGGGGGACCGGCTCTACGGCCACGGGGTGCAGAACATGAAGGGCGGCGTGGCCGCCATGATCGGCGCGGCCGAGGCGGTGCGGCGCGCCGGCGTGAAGCTGCGCGGAGACTTGGTGCTGGCCTGTGTGGTGGGCGAGACTCAGGGCGGCGAGGGCACGCACTTCCTCATGGAGAGCGGCTTCCGCACCGACATGGCGGTGCTGCCCGAGCCCTTCGGCCTGGGCAATCTCGTGACCGTGCACGGCGGCATCGTGCACTTCGCCGTCCACACCTACGGCGTCACCGGACACGTGAGCAAGGTCGAGGAGACGGTCAACGCCGTGGAACAGATGACACGGGTCATCGAGGCCCTGGGCAACGTGGAGTTCAAGTGCACGCCTCGGGCGGACCTGCCCGCCCTGCCCCGCCTCAACGTCGGCGGCATCATCGGCGGGCGCGGCGAGAGCTACGTGCTGACGGAGCCGCCCTATGTGCCCGACCTCTGCACCGTCATCGTGGATGTCCACTTCGTGCCCGGCCAAACCGCGGACTCGGTCATCGCGGACGTGAGACGCGCTCTCGACCCTCTGAAGGACGGTGACGCAGCCTTCGACTACGCCATCGAGATCCCGCCACCGCCCTTCTTCAAGGGCTGCCGGCGCCTGGTGATGGACCCGCTGGACGTCCCCCCGGACGCGGTCATCGTCCAGGCGGTGGCGCGAAACCACGAGAAGGTCACGGGCGCGCCGCCCGGGCTCATCGGCGCCCACCTGCCCATGTCGTACTCCGCCGGCGACAGTTGCTGGCTCTGGAAGCACGGCATCCCCTGCCTCCACTACGGCCCGGGCGGCGGCTTTCTCGACCCCGGCCCCGACGGCAGCTACATCTTCATCAGCGAAATGGCGACGTGCGCCGAGGTGCTGGCACACACGGCCATGGACGCGTGCGGCACATGACGGCATACTGGCCGCAATCAACCCTCCCGCCCTCCTCCTGGATTCCCGCTTTCCGCGGGATTGACGTCTTCAGGGCGGCAGTGGCGCTTCAATTTCACGGCGACGGCTTGACGTGAGCACGTCGGACATCATCACGGACGAAACGTTCGACGTCGCCGGCGCTGTGGACCTGCATGTTCACTGCGGGCCCGAAGGCATACCGCGGCGGTTCGACGCGGTATCGCTGGCCCGGCACGTGGAGGAGGCGGGGCTCGGCGGCGTGGTGCTCAAGTCCCACATGGCCGCCACCGGAAGCTGGGCGCAGATGGCCCACGATGTCACCGGCGTCCGCCTCCACGGTTCGGTGGTGCTGAACCACTACGCCGGCGGCATCAATCCCGCGGCCGTTCGCGCCGCGTTGGGACCGTCGGCGGACGGCGAGTCCTATCTCAAGTTCGTGTGGCTGCCCACGGTCCATGCGGCCGCGCATCTCACCGCGCGCCATCACGAGGGCGAGCAATACGACATCCCGCCCGAGTGGTGCGGCGGCACGGTCTCCCCCGTGGCCCGGGCCATCGGCGAGGTGGAACCCATCAACGTGCTCGCCAGCCACCTCCGTCCGCTTCTGGACGAGGTCCTGCGCATCGCCGCCGACCACGACCTGGTGCTCGCCACCGGCCACGCGGGCCGGGACGAGGTGTTCTACGTGATGGAACGGGCCCACGCTCTCGGCGTCCGGAAGGTCATCGTCACGCACCCCTGCTACGATCCACCGGCCATCGGCGTCTCGGAGCTCGTCGAGCTGGCCGACGCCGGGGCCTACGTCGAGTTGAGCTTCATCCTGGTGGACATGGGCCTGGTATCGTTCGCGGAGACCGCGGCGATACTCCGGCGGGTAGGCGCGAACCAGACGATCCTGTCGACGGACGTGGGTCAGGTGGACCGGGCAGCCCCGGCGGAGGCACTGGCGCGGCTTGGCGCGGGGCTGCTGGCCGAAGGAATCCCGCTCGCGGACGTCGACACGGCCATGAAGGACAACCCCCGTTTCCTGGTGGGTCGTTAGTTAGCAGGATGTCGCGGACTTCGCCCGATGCGGCCGATCCCAACTCCTCACGAAACGTTGTTGACACCGCCCGACGCCGGTGACTAAGCTCCGCGGCATGCGGGGCGTTTGGCCAGCCGGGCGGCGCGGTTTCCGAAGCGACCTTGTCGCGAGGGTGCTGATGCGCACCCTGCGCGGCCTGATGCTTGGGGCGCTCCTGGGACTGGTGCTCGAGGGTGGAAGCGCGCGTGCGGAACCCGTCCGCATGGACGTGCGCCAGGTGGTCCTGGACCCGACGCGCGGGACGCCGGTGGTGCTGCTTGCCGGTGACGGCCGGTTGCTGCCCATCTGGATCGGCGAGGCCGAAGCCAACTCCATCGCGCGCGCGCTGGCCGGAGAAAGGCTTGCCAGACCCGATACGCACGACCTGATTCAGAGTGTGTTGGGAAACCTCGGGGCCGAGTTGGAACGAGTCACCATCACGGAGCTGCGGAATAGCACTTATTTCGCGGTCATCACCCTCAAGAGGAACGGGCGGCGCATTCGCCTCGACGCGCGCCCGAGCGACGCCATGGCCGTGGCTCTGCGGACGGGCGCGCCGATCTATGCGACGCCCGAGGTCCTGCAACAGGGCGTCCGCCTGGACGGGCGGCAATCGAAAATGCGGGACAGGGGTTCGCCGACCCTGGGTATGCAGGTACAGGACCTGACCGCGGAGCTGGCACGGTTGTTTGCGGCGACCGTCGACGCCGGTGCCCTCGTCGCTCACGTGGAGCGCGGCAGCCCTGCCGACAAGCTCGGCCTCCGGCGCGGCGACGTGGTCGTGCAGGTGGACGGCAGGCCGGTCAGGAATTCCCGCGATCTGCTGGAGAGTCTGCAAGCCCCCACGACGAAGCAAATCCGCGTGCTGAGCATACAAAGAGACGGCAAGTTCGTCACCCTTGTGACGAACCCGCCGTCTCGATAAACCCAAAAGCTTCGGGCTATGCGCCCGTACCGTTGGTGCTGAAGAGGACCTTGCCCCACTTCTTCTCGGTGGCATCCAGCACTTCGCGGGGCGATTCCGCCACCGGAGGGAACTGGTCCATCCACTCGTAGGGCCGGCACGCGTCGATGATGGCGCGGGAGTTGAAGCCTTTCTTGGTGGGATGCACGATCGGGTCCAGGGGACCGCTCCAACAGCGCCGGATGATGTCGATGTCGGCGTCCGGGTCCGAACGCGTGGCCATGGCCCAGATGACGTCGTCCGTGTTGGAGGGATCGATGTCGTCGTCCACGACGATGACGTAACGGCCGAGATAGGCGCCGGCATGGCACTGCGATGCCACCACCGCGGCCTGGCGCGCATGTCCCGGGTAGCGCTGCTTGATGGAAACCACCATGACCAGGCGGCTGCCGCCGGCCACCATCAGCCACACGCCCCTCACGTCCGGCACGCCCGCCTTCTCCATCTCGTCCCAGATCAGCGCCGAGCGCAGGTACGACCGATACCAGCCCAACTCGGCCGGCGGCCTTCCCGGAGGCGACCCCAGGATGATGGGATCATTGCGGTGGTACAGCCGCTTGATCTTGACGATGGGCTCGTTCCGCTCCGCGCTGGCGTAGTAGCCGGTCCACTCGCCGAAGGGACCTTCCACGCGGTCCTCGCCGAAGATCACGTCGCCTTCCACCACGATCTCGGCGTTGGCCGGCACCATCAGCCCGGAGTACGGCGCCTTCACCACCTCCAGGGGTTCACCCCGGATTCCACCCAGGAAGTCGTACTCGGGCACCCCGTAAGGGACCTCGATGCTGCCGCCGAGAAAGACCAGCGGATCGTGCCCGAAGGACATGGCCATCTTGAAGGACTCGCCGGTCTGTTGATACTTGTCCCGGTGAATGCGGCCGTGCTTGCCCGGCGAGATATAGAAACCCACGGTGTCCGAGTCGTGTACCATCACCCGGTACGTACCCCAGTTGGTCCAGCCCTCGTCACGGTCGGAGGTGATGTCGATGCTGCCGGTGCCGATGTAGCGGCCGCCGTCCCGTTCGTGCCAGCGGGGCGTGGGGAACTTGAGGAGATCGATCTTGCCTTCCTCGAAGACGTTCTCGAACAGGGGGCTGTCCTTGAGCACTTTCGCGGGGACCGGCTTGATGTTCTTGTAGTGATTCCGCCAGGTATTGACGAACTCCATCTTGCTGTCGCCGGGCGGCAGATTCAACGTCAGGCCGATGCGCTTGCGCGAGGTCAACGTGTTGGACAGGACCCGGTAGCCGGCGGGGTAGTCCTTGATCTCGTCGAACAATACGGCCGGACCGTCCTCCCTGCGCATGACCATTTCCGTGATGGCGCCGATCTCAAGGTCCCAGTTGCACCCCTTGAGGGTCTTGAGCTCGCCCATGGCGTTCGCCTTTTCGATCCACTCACGACAATCATTGAACTGCATAGAACCTCCAATCCCGACGGTAGATTACATGGGTTGTTGCCGCTTGCGCGGAAGCGTACGGCCGGGTACGCGTCACGGGCCACCGCCCGCCCGCGACCTGGGTGTCGCAAACAGGACGGCTTCAGGACGGCGTGCGCATGCCGCACATGAAACGGTGTCAGGCCTTCTGGTACCTTCCTCTTCCCGTGCGCTTGATCCGGCCTTCCTTGGACCAGCGCACCACCACCTGCCGCAGGTAGGCTCGCGGCTTCTCCCGGGCGGTCTCGTTGGCGCCGATGGTGTCGAGCGTGAACTCGTTGGGCAGCGTGTTGAAGATGCTGTTCCAATCGATCATGGAGCCGCTGGGTCCGCGCTTTTGCGAGCCCCGTGGACGGCCTCGACGCGGCGCCGGCTTGTCGTTCCCGGCAAGCATTTCGTAGATGACCTCATGCCGCTTGATCTCATCGTTCAAGCTGTTCACTCGCTCGGTGGCCGAGGTCAATTCCTTCTTCAACAGGTCGATCTGTTTCCGAACGCTGTCCCGCAAGTCCAACGCCATTGGCTTCCCCCGCTATACTGAAGATTTCCTTACGCATTAACATGACGGGGGACAAAAAACAATGCGCCGGTCCTGCCGGAAACATGCTATCACACGAAGGGCGACCACATGGGAATGCCGGCCGGGCCGGATAGGGTGGACCACGTCACCTGCTTCGCAAAACCGGCTCTCTGTGCTATCATCCGTGTTTGGTTGCCGGACGTGCTGGTCGAGGGCGGCGACCACGGAACTGATCGAAAGGACACGGGAACAGTAGCCATGGCCAGAAGATGCATCATTTGCGGCAAGGGACCCTCCGTGGGCAACAACGTCAGCCATGCCAACAACAAGACCCGGCGCCGCTGGCTGCCCAATCTGCAGCGGGTCCGCGCACGGCTGGACGGAGAGGTGAAGCGCATCCGCGTGTGCACCCGGTGCCTGCGCTCCGGCAAGGTCGAAAAGGTCGCTTGACCGCCCCTACCCCTGAACGCGGCTCGCCCGGTACACTCCCTTTACCCGCGAGATGTCCCGCAGCACCCGTCCCAACTGTTCGAAGCTGCCGATCATGATCTCGAAGGTGTTCACGGCCCGGTCGTCGAACGTTCGTATGTGAGCGCGTGCGATGTTGACGCCCGCCTCCGAGATGGCCGAGCTGATGGCCGCGAGGAGACCGGGCTTGTCCGCGCAGGTCACTTCGATCTTCACCGCCCGGGGCATCTGCACGTCTTCCGCCCAGCTTACCTCCACCCTCCGGGCAGGGTCCCCATCGAGACCCGTGGGACAACTTGCCACGTGGACGGTCACACCCCGCCCGCGCGTGATGATGCCGGCGATGGCCTCCCCCGGCAGCGGATTGCAGCAGCGCGCGAACCGCACCAGCACTTCATCGATCCCCTTGACGCGCACGCCGCGATCGCGCGAGCCCACCAGACGGAAGAGACGCTCCAGGCCACCCTCGAACTGCTTGTTGTCCGTCTGAATCTGTTCCGGCGGGAGCAGCTTGGCCAGCACCTGGTGCGACATCAGCTTGCCGTAGCCGATGCCCGCCAGGAGGCCCTCCTCGTTCCTGACCCCAAGCTCGCGTCCCAGCGCCTCGACGGTCCCTTGCCCCTGGAGCTGCTGGTAGTCCATGCCGTGACGCGCGAGGTCCCCTTCGAGGATCTCGCGCCCCAACGCCACGCTGCGCTCGCGCTGCTGCGCGGCCATCCAGGCGCGAATCCGGGACTTGGCGCGGGGAGTCTTCGCCACCTTGAGCCAGTCCCGGCTCGGGGTCTGTTCCTGCGTGGCAATGATCTCCACGGTGTCGCCGCTTCGCAGAAGGTACTTCAAGGGGACGAGCCGGCCGTTGACCCGCGCGCCGGAGCAATGCTGCCCGATGTCGGAATGGATACGGTAGGCGAAATCGATGATCGTGGCACCCTTGGGAAAGCTGTGGAGATCGCCCCCGGGCGTGAACACGTACACTTCGTCCGGGAACAGGTCCTCCTTGATGCTGTGCAGGAACTCCTGGGGATCGGAGAGGTGCTGCTGCCATTCGAGGAGCTGCCGCAGCCACGTGAACCGCTGCATGTCCGTCACCTGGAGGTCCTGTCCCTCCTTGTAGCGCCAGTGGGAGGCGATGCCCTCCTCGGCGACACGGTGCATGTCCTGTGTGCGGATCTGGATCTCGACCCGCTGCGCGTTGGGGCCGAGGACCGTGGTGTGGAGCGACTGGTACATGTTGGCCTTGGGAAGCGCGATGTAGTCCTTGAACCGCCCCGGCACCGGCCGCCATTTGGAGTGAACGACGCCCAACGCCTCGTAGCACTCGCGCACGGTGTCCACCAGCACGCGAAAGGCGACCAGGTCGTACACCTGGCTGAAGTCCAGACTCTGGTTCTCCATCTTGCGGAAGATGCTGTAGAAGTGCTTGGGCCGTCCGCTCACCTCCGCGTCGATGCCCTCCTCCGCGAGCGCCTTGCTCAGCCGCGATATGACGTCGTTGGTATACTTCTCCCGGTTCTTTCGCTTCTGCGCCACGTTGTGCTTCAACTCGGCGTAGATCTCCGGGCGCACGTACTTGAGCGCCAGGTCCTCCAGCTCGCTCTTGATCCAGTAGATCCCCAGCCGGTGGGCGATGGGGGCGTAGATGTCCAGCGTTTCCTGGGCGATGCGCCGTTGCTTTTCGACGGGCAGGTACTGCAACGTGCGCATGTTGTGGGTACGGTCGGCCAGCTTGATGAGGACCACGCGGATGTCCTTGGCCATGGCCAGGATCATCTTGCGGAAGTTCTCGGCCTGCTTTTCCTCGCGGCTGGTGAAGTTGACCCGGCTCAGCTTGGTGACGCCGTCCACCAGCACGGCGATCTCCGGGCCGAACTGCTCCTCGATCTGCGGCAGCGTGGCCAGGGTATCCTCGACGGTGTCGTGCAGCATTCCGCCGATGATGCTGGGAAGATCCAGTTTCAGGTCCGCGAGTATTCCCGCCACGGCCACGGGATGGGTCACGTAGGGTTCCCCGGACAGGCGCTTTTGCCCCTCGTGCACCTTCGCGGTGAACTGGTACGCCACGCGCAAGGGCTCCACGTCCGTTGCGGGCTGGTACTGGCACACCTTCTCGATCAGCTCGTTGGCGGCGCCTTGTCCCGCCGCGCCGCGCGAGCGGCGGCGGGGCGTTACGCGGGCTTCCGTTTCTGAATGAACCTGCAAACCTTCACCCTTTCAGCCGCGATGATGGCGGCAAGCCGCGCTACCGCGTCGTCGACGTCGCGGTTCACGATGAAGTAATCATACCCCTGTATTTCCCGAATTTCATGCCGCGCCCGCAGCCAGCGCTGTTCGATGGTTTTGCGCGCGTCCGTTCCGCGCGCCGCCAGTCGCCGGCGCAACTCTTTCAGCGACGGCGGCAGGACGAAGATGGCGACGGCGTTTCGAACGTGCTGCTTGATCTGGCGCGCCCCCTGCACGTCGATGTCCAGCAGGACGTCCCGTCCTTTCCGGAGCTGGCGTTCGAGCATGCGCCGCGGCGTACCGTAGAGGCTTCCGTGCACCTCCGCCCACTCCGCGAATTCACCCGCGTCCAGCATCCGCCTGAAGGCCCGTTCCGACACGAAGTGATAGTCCTCGCCCTGGGTTTCGCCGCTCCGCGGTGTCCGGGTCGTGCACGACACGGACAGGCTCATCTCGGGATGGACTTCCAGGACCTGACGGGTCAGCGTCGTCTTGCCCGCCCCCGACGGCGCCGACACGATGAAGACGATGCCCGGACGGCGCTTGGTGAAGCTGCGAATCGAGACCGTCATTCCACGTTCTGCACCTGCTCGCGGATCTTCTCGACGCCTTCCTTGCCGCCCAGCACCAGCCGTACGACTTCGAGTTGCGGCGCCTTGGCGCCGATGGTGGTCAACTCGCGCTGGACCTCCTGCAGCAGGAAGTCGATCTTCTTCCCCACGGGCTCGCGCTCGCGCATCAGCCCGGCGAGCATCTCCACGTGACTGCCGAGCCGCACCACTTCCTCGTTGATGCTGCCCTTGAACGCGTTGCTGCCGGCCTCGCCCACCGGGTTGGCCGCGGCGTTCTGTTCCTGGAGACGCTGGTCGATGGACTCGGCGCATCTCCCGAGTTGCCGGGCCGCGTGGGTGAGCCGGCGCGCCTCCGCGGTCATGTCACGCTTGAGGTTGCGCCCCTCCCGGTCCCGTGACCGCGTGAGCGCCTTCAGGGCCGCGTCCAGAGCCCGCAGCGCAAGCCGCCGCTCGCTCGCTTCGATCTCTTCCGGCTCCTTGAACTGGAAGAGATCCGGCAGGCGCGGCACCAACTGGAGATCCACGTCGCCCTGGAGCCGGAAACGTTCCTTGATGCGCCGGAGCGCTTGGCAGTACTGCTCCATCAGGGCGTCGTCCACCTCCACCCGGTAGCCGCGTCCCTTGAGCGGCGTACGGTCCACGTAGATGTCGGCGCGGCCGCGGTGAATCTTCGTACGCGCCTGCTCCCGCAGCTCGTCCTCCAGGCTCAGGTAGAGCTTCGGCACGCGCAGGTGGATGTCCGCGTGGCGGTGGTTGACGCTGCGGATCTGTACGGAGACCTTGACCCGCCTGTCCTGGAGGTTGGCCTGGCCGAAGCCGGTCATGCTTCTCATACGTCCTCTCGTATCGCGGCCCGCAACCGCCTCGCTTCCACGGGTGGCAACGCCAAGCCCCGGTTACGGCGTTTGCATGGCCTGGAGCGACCGCTCGAGCTGACGCAGCGCGTCGCCGAAGCCGGCCCAGTCGCCGGCGCGAAGGCGTTCCATCGAGCGCCGGTAATGCTCCAGTGCCTGGGCCTCCGGACCACCGCCCTCCTCCGTTGCCACGGCCGGGGTGACCGCCGGCGCGGGGGTCGCGCCGTCCACCGTCACCGTGGAACCGAACAGCTCGCGCAGGGCGTCCTCCAGGTTCTCGCGCATGGCGATGCGGTTGCCGAACACCGCCACCACCCGCTTGAGCTCGGGCAACGATCCCTGCTCCGCCGCCAGGTACAGCGACTGCACGTACAGCAGCGAGTCCTGGATGGGAATCGCCAGCAGGCTGCCGCGGATGACCTGGGAGCCGCGCTGGCCCCACAGGCTCAACTGCTGCGAGATGAAGGCGTCCTGGTCGATGCGGGCGTCGACCTGCTTGGGGCCGTACACCAGCCGGGCCTTGGGGAAGTTGAGGGCCAGGAGCTTGCCGTAGTGGGTGCCGTCGCTACGCGCCGCCAGCCACGCGCGCATGTTGTCGCGGTTGTTGGGGGTGAAGGGCAGGAGCAGCACGAACTCTTCGTTCTCCTCGCCCGGCAGGCGCATGATGGTGTAGTACGGCTCCATCTGGCTCTCTTGCTCGTCCACCGTGCGGGCGGGGATGCTCAGGAGGTCCTCCTTGTTGTAGAAGACCTGCGGGTCCTGCATGTGGTAGGTGGCGTACATCTGCGCCTGTACCTTGAAGAAGTCCTGCGGATAGCGGACGTGGGTGCGCAGCGCGTCGGGCATGGTCTCCATGGACTTGAACAGCCCCGGGAACCCGCTGGCATAGGCCCGCACCACGGGATCGTCCGCGTCGGCGATGTAGAAGTCCACGGTGCCGTTGTACGTGTCCACCACGGCCTTCACGGAGTTGCGCATGTAGTTGCCGATGCCTTCGGTAGGCTCGGAGTAGGGATAGCGGTCGGAGGTGGTGTAGCCGTCGACGATCCAGAAAAGCCGCCCCTCCGGCGTCGCCACCAGGTAGGGGTCCTCGTCAAAATCGAGGAAGGGCGCCAGCTTCCGCACCCGGTCCTGGATCTTGCGGTAGTAAAGGATACGGCTCTCCGGCGTCAGGTCGTTGGACAGGGAGATCCGCAAGGTCGCGAAACGCGCCGAGAAGAGGAGCTTGCGCCAGAACGAGCGCAACGGCACCCCGCCCTCGCCCTCGTAGGTGGTGTAGACGTTCTGGTCGCCCGCCGGGTAGTCCAGTTCGCGCGCCCGCGTCTTGACGAACACGTAGTCGTTGGCCACCTCGCCGAAGTATATCTCCGGCCGCGTCAATTTGATGAAGCCGTCGGATACCGGCGGGATGTTCTTGACGAAGAACTCGGGCAACCCCTCCTGGCTGATCTGGTTCACCGGGCTGAACACCACGCCGTAACCGTGGGTGTACACCAGGTGCTCGTTGATCCAGATGCGGCTCGGGAGCTGCTCGTGGGACAGCTCGCGCGCCGACAGCATCACCTGGCGGTACTGGCCGTCGATCTTGTAGCGGTCGTTGTCCACGTCCACGAACTCGTAGTAGGTGCGGATCTGCTGCAACTGCGCATAGGTGGACAAGAGCGGCTGGTAGTTCCACAGGCGGATGTTCTTGACGGTGGCGTCGTTCTCCTTCAGGTCGTCCGCCGTCAACACCTCGTTCACCGGGAACTCCTGCGCCTCCACCCGGTCGAGGCCGTAGGCATGCCGGGTGGAGCGGATGTTGCGTTCGATGTAGGGCGTTTCCGCCACCAGCTCGTTGGGGACCACGTGGAACTGCTGCAGGAAGGACGGATACGCGTACATCCCCACGGCGTGCACCGCCGCCAGGGCGCCGAGGCCGATGAACAGGATTCGCAAGCCCGGCCGGCGCATCTGCACCAGGACCAGCACCGACACCAGCGCCGCCACCACCGCGAGCACGCGCAGCGCCGGCAGGCGGGCGTGGATGTCGGTGTAGCCGGCGCCGAACACCACGCCGTTGTGCGAATAGAGAAGCTTGTAGGCGTCGAGCAGGTAGCCGCCGCACTGGACCAGCAACACCAGGGCCAGCAGCACCGACAGGTGCATCTTGGCGACGCGGTGCACCGACAGGCCGTTCTCGGAGTACTGGACTCCGCCGTAAAGCAGATAGACGAAGGCCGTGGCCACCAGGATCACGCCCAGGGCCACCAGAAACCAGCGGTAGAGGGCGTCCAGGGCCGGAAGCTGAAACAGGTAGAAGCCGAGATCCTCGCCCAGGAGCGGGTCCTGCATGCCGAAGGGAAGCCCGTTGAAGTAGAGCAGCACGGACTCCCAGTGCATGGCCGCCTGGGGCGCGGCCAGGAAACCCAGAACCAGCGCCACCGGCAAGAGCAGCCGGCGGATGAGCGGATCCAGCTCCTCGAAACCCGGCACCTCGGGGTTGCTGGTCTGGAGCGGCACCACCCCTTCGCGCCGGCGCGCCGCGAGCTTGATGTTGAAATAGAAGAGCGCGAAGAACAGGACCCCGGAGATCACCCCCAGCAGCACCTTGATCCACAGCGTCTTGGTGAACACCCCGGAATAGCCGATCTCACGGAACCACAGAAAATCCGTGTAGAGATAGACGGCCTCGCCCACGAGCGAGAACAGGATAAACGCGCCCAGCGCGATCAAGCCAATGGATCTTCGCATGGAATCCTCTCGACGCCTCCCGCCGCCGGCGCGGCCTAGAAGGCGCCCTTGTGGGAATATTCGATTTCGGCGCTGGTGATGAACTCCAACAGTGCCGCCCTGCCCTCCTCGGTGGCGCGCCGGGCGCGCACGATGGCGGGGCCGACCTCGGTCGGGGCCTCCACGCGCTCGGCCCATCCGCCCATGGCGCGGGCCATGTCCGCGTAGTTCCCGCCCAGGTCGCGGCTGCCGTAGCGCTCGTGCGACACCGTCATGTGGCGCGTCTCCACCGCCATGGTGGAGTTGTTGAGCACGATGGTCAGGATCGGCAGGTTGGAGCGCACCGCGGTCTCGAAGTCGAGCCCGGTCATGCCGAACGCGGCGTCGCCCATGAAGTTCACCACGAACTTGTCCGGCGCCGCCAGCTTGGCGCCGAGGTTCAATCCGAGGCCGGTGCCCAGGCCGTGGGACTTGCCCCAGCCGAGGTACGAGCGCGGCCCGGCCGAGCGGTAGAAGGGCATGATCTGGTCCCGCGGACTGCCGGAATCGTGGGTGACGATGGCCTCCGCCGGGTCCACCGCCTTCATGAATTCGGCGATGACCCGGTACGGGTTGATGGGCACCTCGTCGGAGGCGAGCTTCGCGTCCCATTCCGCGAGCCACGCGGCGCGCAGCTCGGCAATGGCGCCGGCGGGGGAACGGTCCTCCCTGGAGCGCCCGTTCAGCAGGTCCTCGGCCGCCTCGACGAACTGGCGCAGCACGAGCCGCGCGTCGCCGATGACCGGGTACTCGACGTCGTAGTTCTTGCCCACGTCGATGGGATCGTCGGTGACCTGTATGAAGGTCTTGTCCGCCGGGATGGGCGTGGTCATGGGATGCCGGGTGAGGCTCGTGCCCGCCGCCAGAACCACGTCGGCCTGATTGAGGAAGTGGTACACCGGCAGGTTCATGACGCCGGACGCGCTGCCCAGCGCCAGCGGGTGGGACTCGGGAAACGCGCTCTTGCCGCCCATGGTAGTGACCACGGGCACGCCGGTAAGCTCCGCCAACTCCAGCAGCTCGGGCGCGGCCTCGGCGTAGAGCACCCCTTGGCCGGCCAGTATCACCGGGGCCCGCGCTTCCAGCAGCGCCGCCACCGCCGCCGTGACGTCGCGCGGATCCGCCTGCGACACCGCCGCCTTCACCGGGCGATAGCGCTCCACCACCGAGGCGTCGAGTTCCTCCCCGGCCACGTCCGCGGGGAGTTCCACCATCACCGGGCCGGGACGCCCCATCTTGAGCCGCGCGAACGCCCGCCTCATGGTGTCGACGACCCGGTCCGCCGTGGTGACCTGCTCGACGAACTTGGTCACCGGCGCATAGTTCCTGAGGGAGCTGAACTGGGGAAAGACGCCGTCCCGTTCACGCGTGTGCCCCAGGGGCAGCAGCAGCATCGGCACCGCGTCCGAGAAGGCCGTGGCCACCCCCGCGTAGGCGTTCTCCGCCCCGGGTCCGAACTGCATGGCGAACACCCCTGGCGGCGTGCCGTTGTTCACCCGGCTGTATCCGTCCGCGATCCCCACTCCCACCCGCTCCTGGCGGCAGATGACCGGCCGGATGCCGGCCGCGGCCGCCGCTTCGATCAGGGTCGAGGTGGGAAAGGCGCTCAGGTAGCGCACTCCCTCGCGCTTCAGGATCCGAGCGATTACGTCCACCGTTCTCATGGTATCGACTGCTCCCCTCCAGCCCTTCCGGGCAGGTTCATGCATTTCCGGGCAGCGGCAGGGAAAAGTCCCGGCAAAGCGCGTCCCACGTGCCCAGCTCGGCCAGCGTGCGCAGGGTCGCCAAGGTCGGCGGGATGATGGCCATGCGCCCCCTCTCGGCCCGTTGCAGCCCCTCTGCCGGGGTAATCCAAAGGCTCTCCGTCACCTCTTCCGATACCTCCAGTGGCGTCTGTCCCGCCGGCAGGGCGGCCAGGAAAAAGCGCGTGTCGAAGCGCATGGCATACCGCTCCGGCGTCGTGCGGTGGTAGAAATACACCAGCTTGCCAACGTCGCAGCAAAGGTCTTCGGACGCCAGCAGTTCCGGGAAACTCACTTCACGGCCCAGCAGCGCCGTGCGCCTTGCCATCACGCGTTCCCAGGCTTCCGGGTCGACGGCCGCGCCGTTCTCCCGCGCCACGCACAGGAGTACCCCCACCTCCTCGTAAAGCTCGCGTATGGCCGCCACCCAATGGCCCATGGCGTCCGCGGCGCTCAGGTCGTCCCCAAGCCGCGCGCGGGCGTCCGCGGGCGAGAGCCCGCGACACCGATCCAGCATGGCCGGCGAAGCATCCGCCCCCTTGACGGCGCCTCCGGGAAAGACGAAGAAGCCCCCGAGGAAACGCATTTCCCGGGGCCGCCTGGTCATGAATATCTCGAACGCGCCGGCTTGCGCCGGACGCACGAGCACGAGCGTGGAGGCTTTCCTGGGAACGGCCGGGACCGACATTTCCTGCATTTGTCCTCGGTGCAACCGGTGTAGCCGGGGGCAAACCGGCAACCTCGGCTCTACTGCGCGCGAAGCTTCGCCACCAGGCTCTCGTAAGAGCGCCGGTTGATCACGCGGTTGAACTGCGCGCGATAATTGTTGACCAGGCTGATGTCCTGAATGACGATGTCATAGATGAGCCACTTGCCGGTGGCCTCCACGCGGTGCATGCGGTAGTCCAACTCGAACCTGCGTCCCTCCCGGTCCATGATGCGGGTATCGACCTGGGCGTAGCGGCCGTCGATCTCCTCGCCGGTGAAATGCACCCGCTGGGTCCTGAAGGCGGCGATGCGGCTCGTATAGGTCTTCTCCAACAGCGCGCCGAAGAGCCGGGTGAACTCTTCCCGCTCCTCCGGCGTACGGCGACGCCAGTGCGAGCCCAGCGAACGCCGGGCCATTTCGGGGAAGTCGAAGAGCGGCAGAAAGACCGCCCGGACCCGTTCGATCTTGGCCTCCTCTTGAAGGCCGGGGTCACCCAGGATCGCGAGACCGGCGCGCAACGCCTGCTCGACCTCGCTCCTGGGACCCTCCTCCGCCCACGCAGCGGGCGTCAGGCAACACGCCACCAACAGCAACGTGCACAACCACGAGCGTCCGGAGCTCACGCGTGCGTCTCGCATTTCCGCAAATGTCCGCTCCATGACACCCTGACTGACACAATCTAAGCAATAATCGCCGGGAAGCCAAACAAGACGCGCTCGGCAGGGCCGCGTCAGCCAAGGGGAACGAGGTCTTTGAAATCAGGCCAGCCGGACCATCTTCGAGAAATCGTACACGGCCGGGACGTCACCCTCGAATTCCCATTCCACGCGGGACCCGCCGGACTCTTCGCCCATGTGCCGTTCGAGGAAGCGGAGCAACAGCGCCCAGGCATCCTCGGCCGCTTCCGGCCGGTAGCGCCCCGGCATGGTGTCGTTGAGCCAGCCATGGGGCGCGTCCCGGAAGATGCGGATGTTGTAGGTCTTCCAGGCGTCCTCCAGGGCGCGCCGGAAACGGCGCACGTCATCCACGGAGATGATGTGGTCGCTGTCGCCGAACACCCCCAGCACCGGGCAGGACAAGCGTTCGATGAAGTCCGCCACCGAGGCGGGGCGCTCCTCGTGGGGCTCCCAGTCACGCTGGTAGATGCCGCCGTAGAACACCACCGCGCAGCGCAGGTCGTCCCGGCGGGCCGCCGCCAGCAGCGGCTGCCGTCCGGTCTGACACACGCCCATCACCGCGATGCGGCCGCCGTCGACGTCGTCGCGGCCGCGCAGGTAGCGGACGCACTCGTCCAGGTCCGTCAGCGCTTCGTCGTCCCGGATGCCGACGCCGATGTCGCCGCGCGCCAATGCTTCCCGGTCGCCGGTGAACCGAGAGAACATGTCGGGCGCCAGGGCCACGTAGCCATTCCGCGCCAGTCGCTCGGCGATGTCCGTGGTGTGCCGGACGACCCCGTAGCGCTCATGGAGCTGGACCACGGCGGGGTGGCGGCCGCCTTCCGCCGGTCTCGCCAGGTAGCCCTTCTTGCCCGGAGCGAACTCGACCTCGGTTATCATGTGGGTCCTCCTTGGTCCGCCGTGCGTCAGCACGGGCGGCGACGCACGTTCTGTGATGCTCGGCAACGTAACAGATCCGGGGTGATGAAGCGATGGGCATTCCACGGGAGCGCGGGCATCATCGTCGAACGCCACGCCGGCGGGCGCGGCACCCGACCCCGTGGTTTCAACGATTATCGAACGAATTTGCACGATTGGACATCAAATTGTACGATCTTTGCGGCCCGCTTTTCTTGAATTGCTCATGCCACGCATCCTTCGAATCGAAGCGCGTCCGCTGGACGTGGCGCTGAAGGCGCCGTTCGCCATTTCCGGCGCGCGCCTGGACACGGTCTCCAACGTGGCCGTGCGGCTGGACCTTGCCGGCGGCGTGAGCGGATGGGGTGAGATTCCGACCCTGCCCACGGTCACGCCGGAGGATCAGGCCACGGCGCTGGCGGCAACGCGCCGGGCCGGCGCGGAATGGACCGGCAGGGAGGCGTTGCGCTGGCGCCCGCTCCTGGACGCGCTCTCCGCCGCCCTGCCCGGCGCGCCCACGGTCCGGGCAGGTCTGGAGATGGCGCTCTTCGACGCTCTCGCGCGAAGCCACGGCATTCCGCTCTTCGAGTACTTCGGCGGCGCGTCGGCATCCCTGGAGACGGACATCACCATTCCCATCTGTGAGCCGGCGGAGGCCCAGGCGCTCGCCGCGGAATATCGCGCCCGCGGGTTCACCACGCTGAAGACCAAGGTGGGGGGCGACGTCGACGGGGACATCGAGCGTGTTCGAGCCATCCGCGCGGGTCATCCCGCGTGCCGTCTCATCCTCGACGCCAACGAAGGCTACGACGCCGGGCAGGCCCTGGCGGTGCTGGGCACGTTGCGTCGGCTGGGGCTGGAGCCCGCCCTGCTGGAGCAACCGGTGCCGCGAGAGGACCGGGACGGCCAGGCGCGCCTGGCGCGGGAGGCGTGCGTGCCGGTGGCGGCGGACGAATCCTGCCGCTCCGCCGAGGACGCGGCGCGCATCGCGCGCGACGGTCTCGCGCAGGTGCTCAACATCAAGCTCGCCAAGTGCGGCGTGGCCCAGGCGCTGGAGATCATCGCCATCGCCCGCGCCTCCGGGCTCGGGCTCATGATCGGCGGCATGGTGGAGACGCGCCTGGCCATGGGCTTCAGCGTCCACATGGCGGCCGGCACCGGCGCCTTCCACTGGATCGACCTCGACACGCCCCTGCTGCTGGCCGCGGACCCGGTGCGCGGCGGTTACAGCGCGGACGGGCCGCGCTACGAACTGGGCCACGTCAGCGCTGGCCATGGCGGGGAGTTGGCGGGATGGTGAAGTTCCAGCCGGCCATCATCGTCCACGGCGGCGCCGGGCGCGGGTCGGGCGCCGAGCGGGGCGACCGTCTTGCCGGTTGCCTGGCGGCGGCCCGGACCGGCTGGACGGCAGTGCGACGCGGGCGCTCGGCGCTGGAGGCGGTGGAAGAGACCGTGGCCGTGCTCGAGGACAATCCGCTGTTCAACGCCGGCACCGGTTCGTCGTTGAACGCGGCCGGAGAGGTGGAGATGGATGCGGCGCTCATGCGCGACACCCTCGAGGCCGGCGCCGTGGCCGCGGTTTCCGGCATCCGCAACCCCATCCGGTTGGCGCGGAAGGTGCTCGACGACGGCCGTCACCTGATGCTGGCGGGCCAGGGTGCCCGCGACTTCGCGCGCCGGGCGGGCATCGACCCGGTGCCGGGGGACACCTTGATCACCCAGGCGCAGCGCAAACGCTGGAACGCCGTCCACGGCACGGTGGGCTGCGTCGTCCTCGACGCCCACGGCCGTCTCGCCGCCGGCACCTCCACCGGCGGTACCCTGGGAAAGCTCCCCGGCCGTGTCGGGGACTCGCCGCTCATCGGTTGCGGCACCTACGCCGACGCCGTCGGCGCCGCCTCGTGCACCGGCCAGGGCGAGGCCATCATCAAGGTCTTGCTGGCCAAGACCGCCGTGGACCTCCTGGCCTCGGGGCTGATTCCCAGCACCGCGGCCCGGCGCGCCCTGGAGTTGTTGGAGCGGCAAACCGGCGCCCAAGCGGGCCTCATCCTGGTGGACCGCTACGGCGCCGTCGGCTTCGCCCACAACGCCGACGAGATGCCGGTGTGCGTCCTCACCCCCGAGGGACAGACCGCCACGGCGAACTGACCTGCCAGCGCGCCGCGCGCCGACACCCTGTTTCGTCATTCCCGCGAAACAGGGTGTGTCAAGACCCCATCCGGGAGGGGCACCAACCCCTGAAACGTCATTCCCGCGAAAGCGGGAATCCAGGGGCGGTGGCGTGGGGAATGCGCCCGTTTGCCCCCTCCCAACCCCTGGATTCCCGCTTTCGCGGGAATGACGTTTCGGTGCGTTGGTGCCTTGGGAGTTTTACACACGCTGGAAAGCGGGAATGACGATTCGGGAGGCCGGTGCAAGATTCGGGGCGTTCGCGTCACCAAGCATGGGACCGCGTCAGACCGAGCCTCGCCAGCCGCGCCTTGAGATCCTCGGGCGGCATCCGGGAGTGGAGAATCTCGCGCACACCCGCGCCCGCCACGCCGGATTCCGCCGCCCTCGCCAGCAGGGCCTCGAACGTCACCTCCGCCTCCGCCCATTTCCGCACGGGATAGAGGGTGTCGAGTCCCGCCAGGCGCAACTCGTAGGCCTCCCGGTACGCGCCCGTGGCTTCGAGGAACTCCCGCACGGGCGGCGGGATGGCATCGCCCGGCGGCTCCCCGCTCCCGACTCCGTGCCGCACGGCACTGGAGGACTGATGCCGGAGGCGTGGCGGCAACTCCAGCGGTTGCACCCGGTGCCGGTAGGGAGCGTTTTCGGGCCGGTCGAGCAGTGCGCGCAGCGCCTCGGCGCCCCAGGCCTCGCGGTTGGCCGCGATCAGCCGCACCTGCGCGAACAGCGTGTCCAGCGCGGCGTCGCGGTCTTCGTAGTACCTGGGGTCGAAGATCTGCAGCACCTTGTCCATGCCCACGATGAACCACAAGTCCGCGTCATGACCGAAGCACGCCCGGAACGCGGGCGCCTGCTCGGAGTAGAGGCCGCGGTTGACCACCACGGCCGCGGCCCGGACGTCGTCCGCGGTCAACAGCGCAAGCAGCAAGAGCCGGTCCTCGCGGCACAGCCCTTCCACGCGTTCCTTGTCGACGATGACGCTGCCGAGGGAAAAGGCGACGGTGTCGAGTTCGAACCGCCGCCGGGCCGCCCGGGCCAGTTCCAGGTGGGCGACGGTAGGCGGGTTGAAAGAGCCCGGCAAAACGCCCACACGGCCGCCGCGGACGGGCTCCGGGCCGTCCACCAGGACGGCCTCGGGCACGGCCGCGGCCTCGATCCGTTCCAGCGCCTCGCGGAAAGCGAACAGACGCTTCAGATCGAAGAAATCGTGGGGCGACGAACTCTCCTACTTCCAGATGTGCGGACTCTCTTCCTCGGGGAAGTAGACGCCGCAGAAGGGGCAGTGAAACTCCATGCCGGAGCCCAGCATGTGCGGGTTCACCACGAACTTTTCACTGCATTTCGGACAAGTGATTTCGACTGCCTGACCCATGAGGGGTTCCTTTCGTTCTGAATGAATTCCGTGGGGCGCGCGACGCGGTGCCCGGATCGATCCGCCGGCCTACGACCAGTAGGTGGTCCGGTCGATGGGGATGTGCGACAGGATCTCGCCCGGAATGAAGTCCTCGACCTTGACGCGCTCCATGGCCTCGTCCGGCACCTTCGACACCGGCGAGAAGGGCCGGTCCAGGGGGCGCGTGGCGTCGACGATCATGCCGGAGGTCTTGATCTCGTCCACCAGCGAGGGGTCCAGGAAGTTGCCGCGGAACAGCGGCTGCAGGATCGACACCTGGCGGTGCGGCTGCACGCGCGTGGCCAGCGCCCACAGGATGTCCGTGGGGTTGTACACGTTGATGTCCTCGTCGAAGACGAAGACGTTCTTGGTGTGGTCGAAGGTCAGGGCCGCGGCCGCCGCCCGGCCGGGGTCGCCCTCGGACATCTTCTTCATGGAGATGAACACGTTGTAGTGGGCGTGGCGACCCATCTTGCACACCGCAGTCACGCCGGGGACCGCCTCGCGGCAACGGCGCAGGTAGGCGCCCTCGCGCGGCAGGTCCATCCACGGCTTGTCCCCTTCCGGGGTGATGATGGACTGGAACATGGCGCCCTTGCGCCAGTTCATGGCCGTGACCTTGTATTCCACGCAGGTGGTGTAGCGCTGCGGGCCAAGATAGCCCGGCGCCTCGCCGAAGGGGCCCTCCACCACGCGCTTGTTGGGCTGCAGGAGGCCTTCGATGACCACCTCGGCGTCGGCCGGGATCAGGAAGTTATCGCCCCAGGTGGAGGACGGCGTCAGCCGCAGCGGCTCCTGCATGTAGCCGCCGATGATGTCGAACTCGCTCACCTCGAACGGGCCGCTGTAGCACGCGCCCATGTGGTACGCCGGGTGGTGTCCCAGCACGGTGGCCACGGGGCACTCCATGTTGTTGTCTTCATAGTCCTTGAAGATCTTCCACAGGTGGCGCGGCGAGGCGTACAGCGCCGTGCTCTGGGGCGACTTCACCTCCATGCGGTGGTACGAGCAGTTGTAGATGCCGGATTGCCGCTCCCTGGTGATGGTGGACATGACGATGTAGGGACCGCCGTCCATGTAGTGGTGCCGCATCACCGGGATCTGGTAGATGTCCACGTCCTTGCCGGTCTGGACGTTCTGCATGACCGGCGCCTGGTCGCGCTCGATGACCACGGGCTCGACGCGGTGCTCCTCGCGTTCCAGGCAGACGTCGGTCATGACCTCGCGGCTCGTGCTCTTGTCCAGGCCGAGGGCCACCTGGGTCTTGCCCTGGGAGATCTCGCAGTTCATGGTCAGCTTGATGTCCGACGGTTGTCCGTGGAGGTTGAGCGGGTTGTCGAATACCAAGATGGGGAACTTGCGCATCTCGTCCAGGTGCTTGATGAGGGCACTCACGTCGTAGTGGGCCGGGTCCACCTGCTTGGTCACGTGGACCACCTCGTTGGGAATCTCACGCCGGCAGTCTTCCAGAAACGATCCCAGGCTCTTGGGCATGTGTCACCTCTTTCGGGGATGTGTTGTAAGCGGCCTTCCTGCGCTACGAACAAGCTCCATGTTTCTTCGGGGCGCAGGACACGACGTGCTGGAGTCTACGAAGATTTTGCGTTCTTAGCCGAAGGGCGGAAGCTTGTCAAATCACGCCGGAACGCGGCGTGCGGGTTGACATCCGGACCCGACCCGCAATACAAGGGCTTTGGACCAACCCAGGAAGGAGCACTCCATGAAACGACTTTCCGCAGTCCTCGTAACCGCAATCGTCGCTCTGTGCCTCGTCTTCGCGAGCGTGACCCAGACGGTCGCCGAAGTCTCTTTCAAGGGCAAGACCGTCGCCATCCTGATCCCCTATTCCGTGGGCGGTGCGGCCGACATCATGGCGCGCCAGATGCTTCCCTTCATGGGCAAGCAGATCCCGGGCGACCCCACCATGATCATACGCAACATGCCCGGCGGCGGCGGCATCGTGGGCGAGAACTGGGTGTACAACTCGGCGCCGGCCGACGGCACCATCATCGGACAGTTCTCCACCTCGGTGACGGACACGATTTTCAAGCCTGACAAGGTCAAGTTCGAGCTGGCCAAGCTGCGCTGGCTCGGCGGGGTGCGCGAGACCACCATCGCGTTTTCCAGCAAGGAACTGGGCATCGACAAGGGCACGGACCTGGCCGGGTTGAAGAAGAAGGTGTTCTTCGGCACCACTTCGATCCAGAGCCCCCGCGCCATGCTGCCGCGTCTGCTCATGAGGATACTGGACGTCGACCACAAGGTGGTGACCGGTTACGGGAGCAGCGGCGACATGCGCGCGGCCATCCGGCGGGGCGAGCTGACCATGACCAACGACAGCCAGAGCGCTTACTTCACCGCGGTGGAGCCCATGGTCAAGGAGGGCATCGTCGTCCCCATCGCCCAGGAAGGCACCGTCCAGGACGGCAAGATCGTCCGGGACCCGCGTCTGCCGGACATCCCCACCTATTTCGAGATCGTCCTGGAACTCAAGGGCGAGTCGATACGCAAGGACGTGCGCTTCCGCGCCATGGAGACCTTGGCCTTCCTCGCCGGTGTCCGCCGCGGCTGGGTCTACGCGCCCCGCGTCTCCAATGCGACCTTCGACGCCATGGCCGCGAGCTTCGACCGGTTTTTGAAGGACCCCGACATGATCGCCCACTTCGAGAAGGCCATCGGCTTCAAGCTGATCTCCCTCAACGCGTCCCAGGCCCAGGCCATCATCGACCGGGTCGTGGAGATCCAGAAGAGCGATCCGGAGGCTATAGAGCTGCTGAAAGCCTTGGCGCAGAAACCGTGACCGACTCCTCGGGCTGAGAGGGGACACTCACACCCGTGACCGGCAACCGACGCCTGACCTGGCTCGCCATCCTGGTCGTCCTGGCCCTCTGGATCTATCTGGCCCAGGACATGGCCGCGGAGATCGGGGCGGCCTCCATGAAGGGGCTGCTCCGGGTCTTCGCCTGGCCCGCCTTCGGCTACCTGCTGCTGGGCAACGTCATCGGATTCGCCGTGGGCATGCTGCCCGGCCTCGGCGGACCCGTGACCATGGCCCTTATGCTCGGGTTCGCGTTCCAGCTCAAGATGGACGCGGTGGAGGCGTTCTCCTTCCTGCTGGGCATGATGGCGGTCACCGCCACCACCGGCGACATCACCTCCGTCCTCTTCGGCATTCCGGGCGAGGGTTCCACCGCCTCGACCATCGTCGAAGGGCACCCCATGGCCAAAAAGGGCGAAGCGGGGCGCGCCCTGGGCGCCTCGCTCATGAGCTCCCTCATGGGCGCGCTCGTGGGCGCCTGCGCCATCGCCGTGGCCATCCCCATCGTCACGCCGCTGGTGCTGTCCCTGGGTACCCCCGAGTTCTTCATGCTCACGGTGGCGGGCGTGACCTTCGTCGGCGCCCTGAGCGGCGGCAGCGTGGTCAAGGGCCTGGCCGCGGGAGGACTGGGCTTCATGTTCTCGCTGGTGGGCCTGGACATGCAGACCGCCACCGAGCGCTATACCTTCGGTTTCATCTACCTGTGGGGCGGCGGCGAAACCGGCGGCGCGGGCATCGGACTGGTGCCCGCCACGGTGGGCCTCTTCGCCATTCCGGAAATCGTCGACCTGGCCACCAAGGGGGGCAGCATCGCGCAGGCGCACGTGGGGCGCCTGGGAGGCGTGCTCCAGGGGGTGAAGGACGCCCTGCGCCACTGGTGGCTGGTGATTCGCTGCAGCGCCATGGGCACCTATATCGGCATCATCCCGGGCATGGGTGGACCCGTTTCCCAATGGGTGGCGTACGCCCACGCCATGCAGTCCTCGGGCAAGCAAGACCAAGTGGGCACGGGGGTCATCGAGGGGGTCGTCGGCCCCGGCGCGGCCAACAACTCCACCCTCGGCGGCGCGCTCATACCCACCATCGCCTTCGGCATCCCCGGCAACGTCACCACCGCCATCCTCCTGGGAGCGTTCCTGATCCTGGGGCTGCGGCCGGGCACGTCGATGCTGACCAAGGACCTGGACGTCACCCTCTCGCTGGTCTGGGTGCTGGTGGTGTCCAACGTCATCACCGTGTCCGTGTGCTTCCTCTTCCTGAACCAGTTGGCGCGCCTCACGCGCATCAAGGGGACGCTGCTGATCCCGCCGCTATTGCTGTTCATCTACCTGGGCTCCTACACCCACAGCAACAGCATCGGAGACATCGTCATCACGCTGATCTTCGGCGCTCTGGGCTGGCTCATGGTGACGTTCGACTGGTCCCGCCCGGCGCTTCTGCTGGGGCTGGTGCTGGGGCGGCTGGCCGACAACTACCTGTGGATCACCTACTCGCGCTACGAGTTCGGCTTCCTCGCGCGGCCGGGCGTGCTCATCATCCTGGGCATCATCATCGTGAGCATCGCCTACCCGCTCATCAGCCAACGCCGGCGTGTGCGGGCGGCGGAGCCAGAGTCATGAGTTTCCACGGTTACTCCATCGCCTTCACGGGCGCGTTGTTCCTGATGTTGGCCTGGGGGCTGTGGGAGGCCTCGAAGTGGGAGATCCAGGCGAGCCTCATGGCGTGGATGATCGGACTTCCCACGGCCGCGCTGCTGGCGCTACAGCTTGCGCGGCAGATCATCGGCACCGACGAGACGCCCGCCCCTGCGGACAAGGACGAACCGGGAGTCTTCAACGCCTCGTTGTTGGAACAGCAGGGCGAGACCCTCGACCCGGCTGAGGAACGGCGCCGCACCACGTGCATCATCGTCTGGGTCCTCGGCTTCGCCGCGGCCATCTGGCTTGTCGGATTTCAATTGGGCGTGGCGCTGATGACGTTCCTCTACCTCAAGAGCGCCAGGGAGAGTTGGGGCGCGGTGGTCTCCATCACCGCGGCCGTGCTCGGCGCCGTGGTGCTGGCGTTCGACTGCGGCATGCACATCTTCTTCGCCGAGGGCAAGCTCTTCGTCTGGACCGGGCTGAGCACGAGCCCGCTGTTCACCAGCGTCTGCTACAACGTGTCGGTCCTGGTCGGGGCCAGGTAAACTCCAATGTTGCGGAAGCTGGAAGCATGGAGCGGCCCGGGGGGCAAGCGGGATGGGGTTTCTCAGTTCGGTGACGAGTTCTCTTAGCCACGCAAGCTCAAGCCGGATGGCTACTTCAGCAGCACTTCTTGTTCTTCCGTTTCGTCGCCGTCGCCCTTCTTTCTTTGAAGAACAACCTTGTCTGCTTCGACGGCATGCTTGAAGAGTGTGAGGGAGCGCCCGAGCACATCGGCTCTGGATGTTCCAAGTGTCTTGGTCAGATCTTCAAGTTCTTTCTCCGCAACATCAGACAACTCAAAAGTGTAGCGTGACATAATGTACTCCTTGGTCCTTGTACAAGCGCCGTCCTCCAAGGACTCCACTGCCTTGTCCGTCTGCCACGTGTTTGCCGCTTGAGCGACCGCGCGACTGCTTGCCACGGCTAGTGTCAATCACAGGCAACTCTTCCATGCGTCAGGCGGAACAGCCATCGAATCCGAATCCTGCGCCGCTACAGCCCGTACAGCGCCCGGCCGTTGTCGCTCAGGATCTTCCGCTTCTGTTCCGCCGAAATGGTGTCGTTGCCGTTGAAGATGGTGAAGGCGTCCACCTCGCTGGACGCGTCGGTGTGGCCGTAGTCCGTGCCGATGACGATATTGTCGTCACCCGCGTACTTGAGGACGTAAGGGAAGTCGTCGTCGGTCTGGGCCGACACGTAGACGTTGAACGCTTTCATGGGGTCCCTGGGATATTCCGCGGTCCCGGACCTGCGGATGGTCTCGTTCACCACCCACGGCACCCACTGGGCCGACGACTCGATGTAGCCCCAGCGCAGGTCCGGAAAGACCTTGGGCACCTCGCTCATCATCAGCGTGAAGCACTGGGAGACCGTGGGGATACGGAACACCGGCAGTCCGCCGCCGCTGTCGTAGCGCGGGCGGAACTGCGCGGCCATCCTGGGGCTGCCGATGGCGATGTGGATGCCCATCATCATGTCGAGGCGCATGGCCTCGTCGAAGATCGGGTAGAAGTAGGGGTCCACCAGGTGCCGGTCGCCCTCGAACGGCCGCAGGCACACGCCCACCGCGCCGTTCTCCTTGCTGAAGCGGATCTGCTCCAGCGCTTCGGAGATGCTCAGGGCCGGCACCACGCACACCCACCGGAGCCGCCCGTCGCCCTGCTTCCACACGTCCGCCATCCAGCGGTTCCAGCTCGCGCACAGGGCGATCTCCACGTTGGCGCGGTCGGTCACCTGCTCGATCCACAGCGTGTTGTAGAGGATCTGGACATCGATGCCGAGCTTGTCCAGGTGGTCCACGCGAAGCTGCACGTCGCGCAGTTCCCGCGCCTCCTTGGGCGTCTGCATCTGCCGCCCGGCCTGGGCCGAGACCTCGTCGAGCTGCTGTTCGCTCAAGGTGCGGAAACGGAACCCCAGCACCCTCCCGTCCAGCACCCAGTACTGTGCGGTGGAGTCCTCGGGAGCGAAGAGCTGCGGGCGGAACTTCCTCTCGGACGCTTCCAGGTAGTCCCACGTGTGCTCGGTTTCCACCACGTGGGCGTCCGAGTCCACCACCAGGGTCTTGCCGTTGCCGGACATGTTCCTTCTCCTTTCGTGCGCGACCCGCGGGCCGGCGCTGAGCCGGCCGCGGGCCAGCCCCTATTCGATGCCGTAGAGTTCCTTCGGGTTGTCGCTCAGGATCTTCCAGCGCGCCGCGTCGTCCACCGTCGGCTCGGCCTTGAACCGCGTGATGGCGTCCACCTCGCTGGACGTGTCGGTGTGACCGTAGTCGGTGCCGATGACGATGTTGTCCTCGCCCGCGTACTTCAGCACGTACGGGAAGTCGTCGTCGCACTGGGCGGTGACGTAGACGTTGTACTCCTTGAGGGGATTGTCGGGATAGTCGGCCGTGCCGGAGCGCCGCCGGGCCTCGTTGACGATCCAGGGTATCCACTGGGCCGACGTCTCGATGAACCCCCAGCGGAGCTTGGGGAAAACGTGTGGCACCTCGCTCATGATCAGCGAAAGGCAGGCGATCACCGTGGGGATGCGGAACGGCGCGAAGCCGCCGGTCTTGTCGTAGCGCGGGCGGAAGTGCGCCATGAGTCCCGTGCTCGCGTTGGCGATGTGCACGCCCATGGCCAGGTCCAGCGCCGCGGCCTCCTCGAACACGGGATAGAAGTAAGGGTCCACCATGTGCCGGTCGCCCTCGAAGGGACGCATGCACACCGCCACCGCGCCGTGCTCGCGCGCGAAGCGCATCTGCTGTACGGCCTCGTCCAGTGCCATGGCAGGGATCACGCAGGACCACCGGAGCCTTCCCTCCCCCGCCTTCCACACGTCCGCCATCCAGCGGTTCCACGCCAGGCACAGCGCGACCTCGGCATCGGCACGGTCGGTCACTCGCTCGATCCACATGGTGTTGTGCATCACCTGCACGTCCACGCCCAGCTCGTCGAGGTGCGCCAGGCGCAGGTCCACATCGTCCACCTCGCGGGAGGCCTGGGGGGTCGTGAACCGCCGCCCCTTCTTCTCGGACAGTGCGTCGAGCTGCTGCTCGCTCAGGGTGGCGAAACGCGCGCCGCGGATCTTGCCGTCCATGACCCAGTACTGCATGTCCATGTCCGGCGCGCCGAACAGCGCGGGCCTGAACTTCTTGTCGGACCCTTCGAGGTAGTCCCAGGTGCGCTCTGTCTCAAGGACGTGGGCGTCCGCGTCCACCACCATGCGGTGTCCGTTCCGTGCCATGATTTGTCTCCTCGGCGGAATTCACCTAGACTCGCAACAGGAATCTCTCTCTACCCCGCACACCAGCACTAGTTAACGAACCCTTGGATTGGGTGTCAAGAAGTTTGCGGGGGCGCGTCCCACATGGAAGGGACGCCCATACGGCAGCCCCGTGCGGAACATTCTGACCACCTTGCTGATTCTTCTGTCCCTGGCGCTCGTCTCGGTGTTCGTGGCCGGCGCGTCCGGCGCGTGGAACCGGGACTGGCGCACCGCCAGCCGGGAAAGCTCCGGCATCGCGCCGGAGCCCGCGGTGACGCCGGAGGCGGTCGTGCAGATGTACGCCGCCCGCGCCTTCAACTGGCGCGGCATATTCGGCGTCCACACCTGGATCGCCTCGAAGGCGGCCGGGGCCTCTTCGTACGTCGTGTACCAAGTGGTCGGTTGGCGCTTGTACCGCGGTCTGCCGGTAGTGGCGGTGCACGAGGACATCCCCGATCGGCTGTGGTTCGATAGCCGGCCCCGGGTGCTGGCGGACCTGCGCGGAGCCGTCGCCGAACGCGCCATCGAGGGCATCCGGAAAGCCGCCCGGAGCTATCCCTATCCGGAAGAGTACCGCCTGTGGCCTGGACCCAACAGCAACACGTTCACGGCCTACGTCGCCCGCAACGTCCCGGAGCTGGGCGCCGCGTTGCCCTCCAACGCCCTCGGCAAGGACTACCTGGACGGGGGCCGCATGCTCGCGCCCACGCCGAGCCGCACCGGATGGCAATTCTCGCTCTACGGCGTCCTGGGCGTCACACTGGCGTTGCAGGAAGGGCTGGAGATCAACCTCCTCGGGCTGGTGTTCGGCGTCGACGTGGCGCGGCCCGCCCTCAAGCTTCCGTTCGCCGCACGCATCGGAGTGAGCAGGGACTTGACCCAGGGATGACCCCTCAGTTCCTCGCCCTGGTGACTTCGTTCTTCTACGCCGGCTGCTTCCTGGCCACCCGGCGCGGCTTGGTGTACTCCACTCCGGCCACCGCCGCCTACGTCGCGCTGACCGTCAACAGCACCATCCTCTGGACCATCGTCTTTGCCACCGGCGGCGTCCCCACCGTCCCGCTGCTGGCCGTCCTCTGCTTCATCGTCGGCGGCTGGCTTCAGCTCGGCACGCGCATGTTCGCCTACCACGGGGTCGCCCGCCTCGGCGCCAGCGTCACCAGCACCGTTCAGGCCACCAACCCCATCTTCGGCACCGCACTGGCGGTGATGTTCCTGCACGAAACCCTGACGCCGTTCATCATCTTTGGCACAGGCTCGGTGGTGTTCGGGATCACCCTGCTCTCCTGGAACCCCGGGCAACAGGCGACCTACAAGACGTGGGAGCTGATCTTCCCGGTGATCGCTGCCCTCACGGCCGGCGTCAACCACCCCATCCGACGCTACGGGCTCACCCTCGCCAACGAGCCGCTGTTCCTGACCGCGGTCATGGGCGTATCCGCCCTGACGCCCATGCTGCTCAACCTCGTCAACCCCAAGGCGCGCAAGAACATCGTGCTCCACCGCCGCGCCATGCCCTATTTCCTGGTCACTGGCGTCTTCGAGGCCATCGGGATCTGGGCGCTGGTCAAGGCACTGGGTGTGGGCAACGTCGTGGTGGTCGGCCCCATCGTCTGCGTCGCCCCGCTGTGGGTGCTGCTGGGCACGCTCCTCTTCTCCCGCGACATCGAGCAGGTCTCTCTCCGCACCGGTGTCGCCACCCTCTTCGTCATCGCGGGAATCATCGCCATCTACCTTGCATAGCTAAAACCCCAATGGGAATGGCACCAACGCCCCGAGCCGTCATTGATATGGTAGTTACGGAATCCCGCCACACCCCAATGAGTCATTCCCGCGCAAGCGGGAATCCAGGGGTGGGGGGTGTGGCGGCCTCATTACCCGGCCCCTCCCCGCCTGGATTCCCGCTTCCGCGGGAATGACTCAGTGGGGTGTGGCGGGATTCCGTAACTACCAGAGATCATTGGACAAGATTTTATTCTCATATCAATGACGGTTCGGGGAGCCGGGAATACAAACGCTGCTGTGGTGTCCGGTCGATTGGGCGGCAGGATGTGCGGATAGGCTGGAGCTACGCCAGCACCTTCTCACTGAGCCACGCCGACAGATCGCCCAGGCTCTGCGAGTTGATCTCGTGCCCCATGTCGTACTCGCGGTACTCCACCGGCACCTGGAGTCTCTCCAGCAACTCGATGGACAGCTTGGCCCGCGCCAGCTCGATCAGTTCGTCGCGCCTGCCGTGCTGCACCAGGGTCGGCAGGGAACCGACCCGGTCGGCCACGCCCAGCGCCGACAGGGTGCCCTCCCGGAGCCACGAACTCAGAACGCACATGCCCGCGAAGCGGTCAGGCTCGGACAGGCCCAGGCTGTATGCCATGCCACCGCCCTGGCTGAAGCCCAGCAGGGTGAGCTTGCGGCCGTCCAAGGGGTACCGTTCGGCGCACTGGTCCACGAAAGTGCGGAGCCGGTCGCGGGCGGACAGGAACGCGCCGGTGTCGATCTCGCCGCCCAGGGACATGGGGAACCAGGCATAGCCGGTCATGCCCGGACCCAACTCCACCTCCAGCGGCGCCTGCGGACAGATGACCCGGAACGCGCCGCCGCACAGGTGCGGTGCCAGCCCCAGCAGGTCCATGGCGTTGGCGCCGCGGCCGTGCAGCGCCAGAATCGTCGGGTGGGGGCCCTCCCCCTCGGGCTCGTAAGCGCAGTGGAGCAGTTCCATGCCTACTCCATCACCGCCCGGAGGTCCTTCACGTAGTCCTCGAAGGCGGTATCCATGGTGTGCTCGGGCTCCCAACCCAGGTGTTGCTTCGCCCGGGAGATGTCCAGCGGCGCGCTGGCCGACACGTCGGGAGGCCGTCCGGGAATCACCTCCACCTCCAGCTTGGGGAACTGCCGTTCCGCCGCCGCCACCAGCTCGTCGAAGGTCGTCACCCGGCCGGAGCCGATGTTGAAGGTGGTCTTCTCGGGCATCGGCACCGTCGTCGCCAGGTCCACGGCGCGCCCCATGTCCTTGGCGTACACGTACTCGAAGGTCATGGTCTGGGCCTGCGGAATCCGCGCCACCTCGCCCCGGATGCCCGCCTCCAGGAGCATCTGCACCTTCTCGCCGCCGCCGGAGCCGCCCCAGAAGTGCCCGAGCCCGTAGGCGTTGGCCAGCCGCAGCGTCAACAGCTCGAAACCGTACAGGCGCTGGTACGCCTCCGCCATCAGCTCCTTGGTGGCCTTGGAGTTGCCGTAGCCGGCGCCCGGCCCCCGCGGCATGTCCTCGTGGGTCGGTTGGTCCCCGGCGCGCCGCCGGTCATAGGCGCCGAAGGTGCTGATCAGCACGAAACGCTTCACCCCGGTGAGCCGCGCGGCCTCGAGCACGTTGATGGTGCCCATGACGTTGATCTGGAGCCCGTTGTAGAGCGACTCCACCACCCGCCCGCCGATGAGTCCGGCGGTATGCACGACGGTCTCCGGGCGGTAGCGCTGCATCGCATCCACGAGCGCCGGCAGGTCCCGGATGTCCTTCTGCACCACCTCCACCGCCGCCGTCCCCAGCTTCCGGTGCAGGTACTCCGTGCGCGGCATGAAGTCGTAGAACACCAGCTTCTCGTCGCGTTTCAGCGCACACTGCGCGAACGAAGTGCCGACGAGGCCCACTCCCGTGACAAGTGTCGTTCCCATGATTCTTGAACTCCTCGCGTTTGTTTATGACCGTGTGCGGCCCCGGTACTTGCCCAATGACCATCCGATGCGCTTGATATGGGACACATCGACCCTGTTTGCAAGCCGCCGGCCTTATCGCCCTTCCAGACGGTCCCTCAAGGCTCTTGGCGTAATGATGGGGACAGAGAACCTCCGGCTCAAAACCAGCAAGTCATCGTCGCCGGTCACAAGAGCGTCGGCCCCAGCCGCCAGCGCCAACTCGAGGAACGGCCGGTCAAAGGGATCGCGACATTTCGGCACGGGAGGAGGCTTCGAAACCACGACCGTCTCGCACCAAGGCAAGTAGTCCGCCAGCAGGTCTTCGCGTTCATCAGCCGTCAAACGAAATTCAGGATAGGCGAGCACCCGGACCAACTCCAGCGTCGTCGCCCGGCTCGCCAATGGTATGAGCGCTTCGGATTGCCATCCACGACGCAGCCACGAAAGCGACCTGTCCGGAAACAACAAGGCCGACAGCAGCACGTTGCTGTCCAGCACCAAGCGCAGCGCGGTCATCGGGGCCGGCGCGCCCACGCTACGGCTTCGGCCACGTCGTTTTCGTCGACACCGAGTTCCGCCAACTTGGCGCGCACCGCGTCGGCACGCGCCAACCGCACCGGCGTCAAGACTATCCGACCCGTCTCTCTGGTGACGTCGAAATACTCGCAGCCCTCGAGGTCGGCGATTACGGCCTTGGGCAAGGTCAACTGGTTCTTGGACGTGAGCTTTGCCAGCATTGTCTAGTCCCGAGAAGAGAGGTAAGGAAACAAGGAACCGAATACTCCTTTCTTCCAGGAAAGGCAAACGGCGGCTCCCGTGTCCCGCGTGGTATCTGTCTACAGAGTTGACGCGGCGAAACGCGCCGATATATCCTACGTCTCGTGCGAAACGTCGCAGGCGTCATTTTGGCGTTGCTACTGGCCGCGCCGCTCAATCTCATGGCTGACCAGACAGACCCCAGGCTCGACGTGCTCTTCGGCCGGCTGCAGACCACGGACGATGCCGGCGACGCGGCCGAGGCCACCAACCTGATCTGGATCATCTGGCACCAGTCCGACGACCACCGGATCAACGACCTCATGCGTCGGGGCCTGGCGGAGATGTCCGTGCAGGACTACCCAGCGGCGGTGAAGACCTTCGGCGAGATGATCGATCTCGACCCGAGCTTCGCCGAGGCCTGGAACAAGCGCGCCACGGTCTACTACCTGATGGGCGACTACCGGGCGTCGGTGAAAGACATCGACAAAACCCTGGAGCTCGAACCGCGCCACTTCGGCGCGCTCTCCGGCCTGGGACTCATCATGACGGCGTTGGGCAACGACGAGGCCGCCATCAGCGCCTTCGAGGCGACCCTGGCGGTCCACCCCTTCGCCGAGGGCGCGAAGCAGAACCTGGAGGCGCTGCGGGCGCGACAGAAGAAGCGCAGCCTGTGAGTTCCTGGTGGAGTGGCGCGGTGCACGGGCGAACCCCGTCGGGCGCCGCTTCAATCATCATCGTCGCCGTCTCATTGTTGACCGGTCTGCTGTGTATGTGAAAATGGGATAATCGCAGGAACGCGTGGAGAGAGAACCATGCCAAGAGTTGACAAGATCGAATCGCGGAACCTCCACGGTCAAGATCTCGAACTCAGGCCGGATGCCCCGCCGGAAGAACTGGCAATGGCCTCCGATTTCCCGACTGACGACGAATTCATGACCGCGAAAGAAACCGCCTGTCTTCTGGAAATCGAAGAAACCGAGGTCACGTCGCAGATTGAAGACAACCAGATCGTCGGCTTCGAATTCGTGGACGGAACTGTCCGAATCCCAAGAGACCAGTTCGAGGACGACCGCACGGTCAACGGCGTTCCTGAGGTCCTCGCATTCTTCAAGACCGTAAACGCCGATGGTAAAGAGACTTCTGACCATCAGAGCGCTTGGGATTTTCTCGCATCGACGTTCTACGCCGGTGATCCCGCGCCCCGTCCCATCGACCGACTGCGGGCCGCCTCCCGGGGACAGACCAAAGCAGTCGTGGACGAGTTGATTCGTCTCAAGCGGAGTCTGGATTACGGAGACCACGTGTGAGCGCAACGGCCCTCACCCAACTTGGAGTCGCGCGTACCAATCAGATCGCCCGACTGTTCGTCGGCGTCCAGACCACAGTCCGGGTGACGAACTTTGTGCGGATCCTCAACAGGCAGTACTCGACTCAACCGCTGGGGCTCAGCAACGGACCTAGCCGTTTTAGCCCCCTGCCCAGAAGCACCACGAGTTTCGGTGTTGTCTATGCCGCCGAGGATTTGGCGACTGCGGCCTACGAAACACTGATCCGCGACCGGCTCGACGTGAAACCTCAGGCACTCCGTATCTTGACCCCAGCGCGATACGCGGGAACCGACGCCGTCAATCTGTCAACCGCACAGCCGTTAAACCTCCTCGATCTGACGAACGGCAACGGAGCACGCTATGGCGTGCCAACCGACGTAAGCAGATACTCGCACCACTCTGAGGGTCAATACTTCTCCGAGTTCATCTACCGCAACTTGGGCCAAGTCGACGGATTCCTCTATCAAAGCCGCTTCACTCAACAACTCTGTATCGCTGTATACGATCGAGCGCTTCAGGCGAACCCGAAACTCACCGCGAAAACACCCCTACAACTC
>JAJEAI010000004.1 GCA_022824205.1 Candidatus Binatia bacterium | reverse complement strand
GGTATGATTGTACGCCATGGACCTGAACCTCCTCCTACGATGGGTTTTGCAATTGCCATCATAGCATGACGGAGCTCTTCAGGTCCTCCTCATTCGTATTTCTTGTGGGACAGCAGTGGTTCAGTACGTATTCGGCGCGTTCCCGGAACTTGTCGGGAATGGTCTCGGAAACCCGTAGTTGCAAGGACGGGAGATGGATCTCGAACCATCCGTCCTCGATTTCGAACGGATCAAGCAGATCTCCTGCCGGCGCGTTCCCCTTGCTTGAATTGATCCATCCCGCGCAGTATCGGTAATTGTCCCACTCGTATGCCTTCGACGGGTCTTCATCACAGCTTACGAAGTGATCCACTGTCCCGACCGGTTCGTACATCGCGGAGTAGGCGCACAGATTCCGAAAGCCCTGGGCAAGCTCACCCTTGAAGGGAGTCCAGAAATCCTTCGGGCGCTTGGCGTCGGGATGGGTAGCGAGCCATTGGGTGCCTGGCACCCTGGCTTTCTCAACAAAGTCGTCTGGCTCTCGAACGCGCGCGAAACGGATCATGCCCCGCCATCCTGGCGCTCCGTCCACACAACCCACCGCGGCCAGAACGGATCGTGTCCGGCCAGCACGCGTTCGAGCTCCCGGTGAATGGCGTCACGTTCTCTGAGGTGTTGGGGAATGTGGCGCGTATCGCCGAGCATGAATGCCTGGGCCGCCTCGATGGCCTGTTCCGCCTCGACCGACCGTGCCTGTCGAAGTCCGAAGGCGTCCGACACCAACCAGTTGAGGACGTCCCCCTGTGCCGCCCACTGCACGACATCGAGGCGCACCCGGCCGTCTCGGAAATCCAGGTGGAACAGTCGGTCGCGGTCTTCGTCGAAGTGGGGCTCCACTGAGGCGAGCACGAGCGGCGAGTGGGTGGCCGCGATGAGCTGCACGCCCGAGTCGCCGCCGGTGAGGCGATCCATTACTCGAAGGATCGCGGGCACGATGGCTCGCTGCCACCGAGGATGAAGGTGCGCTTCTATTTCGTCGAACAGCAGGATCACCTGCCCGGCGACCTTTAGGTCGAGCTGTCTTGCCGCACGCACATGCTCACTCCAGGACCACACCAGCATGTAGGCCAAGCCGGTGATCCTGCGGATCGCCGCTGATGCCTGCACGATCGGAACGGCGCTGGAATATTCCGTCTTGATCGATGGAATGTCCTGCGCGTCATCGACGGAAAGCCGCAGGATCGGACCGACTTCGCAAGGCTCGCCCTGGACCGTCAGCGTGCCGATGACCTCGGCCATGCGGCGTGCGTTCTCCCCGTTCTCCCGGATCCAGCTCGACCAATCGTCGAGAAGTCCCTTGCAGACCTTGGTCGCCTTGCTCTGGATCGGGACGACCAGCCCGGTCCAGACCTCTTCCGGCGAGAAAACGTACCCTGGAAGCCGATCCTGAACGTCGATGTTCCCCCTTTTCCTCCAGTAGTTCCGGGCCGGATCCCAGACCGAGAAACCGCCGGCGGCATGTGCATGGATAACCAGTCCGGGGCTCCACGGTCTTCCAGGCTGGCCGGTCCAACTCTCGTCCTTGACGGAGTACCTGCTCTCGAAGCTCCTGCTGTTCCCGGCATCGGTAGTCAGCGCGAATCGAAGCATCGCCGGCCTGGCAAAGTCCGTCGGACGCGCCGCGTACCCGGAGGTCAGGCGTGGATTCAGATCACGAGGCCACCTCCGCGTGAGCGCCCACCACGCCGCATCGAGCAGGAAGCTCTTGCCAAGGCCGTTGTCGCCGGTGACGAGATTCAACCGGGGTTGCAGCTCCAGCGCCATATCCGGCGCCGGGCCGACGTTTTCCAGCTCCAGGCGTTCGAGCATTTTCGGGAGTACCCTTCCGATTCAACTAGATCGGATAACCCTCCGGTGTGGAAATGGCAACCGTGGACGCTGCCTCCGACCTGACGACCGTTTGCCTCCTCCCTTCACACCCGCTACTAAGCAACTCTATGAGACTATCAACAGTGCTGATGGCTCTGTTTCTGACTTCTCTGGCAGCGGGCTGTGCCGTTGGCGGGTCCGGCCCGGCTTCCGACCCGCCTCCCGATCCGCCTCCGGTCATGATCCCGACGCTCGAGGCCACCCGTCAACCGTTCCGTGCGCGCACGACCTTCGTCGACAACGTCCTCAGCATCGACGTGCGCTACCACCACGGCCGTAGCCGCACCCTCGACACCGTCCGGCACCACGACGCCGAGTGGGGGCTTTTTCTCCCACAACCCTTGCAACCCGGCCACACCAGCCGTGAATGGTTGCTCTCGGAAAATCACTACGACGGCAGGATCATGCTCTACACCGTCGCCTCATGGAACGACGCCGATCCCACCGACTACCTCGCGGCCGGTTGGTGGCTCGTCTATCCACCCGGCGCGCCCTATTGGGCTGTCGGCACCGCGACAAGAGGGGTGTTTATCGATGGTCCGGAACTCGACCCCGCTAACCCGCCCGAGCTTCCGCTGAGCGGAACGGCCGCCTATGTCGGCAGTGCCGGCGGCTTGTACGAGTACCACTACGGCCGCGCATGGGGCGAGTTGGCCGATGAGTCCGAGTACACTGAATTCCAGGGCACTGTCTCGCTGACCGCCAACTTCGACAAAAAGGAAATCGCGGGGTGCCTTGGCTGTCTCGACGAGATCGAGACCACACCGGGCCGCCACCTCTTTCCAATCTTGTCCTCGCGGGATCCCGACGTCACCGCGTTGCCGGCCGACTACGACCTGCACTTCGCAGCGTCCTTCGACGACAAAGGCGCGTTCGACGATACCGACGTCACCGTCACCCACCCCGAACGCTCGATTACTCAGGCCGCCGGGACGTGGCGCGGCCAGTTCTCGAACGTTTCGGATGTCGACGGCAACCCGCGCCGCGTAGTCGGCTCCACCGAGGTTCTCTTCGCCGAAGACGATGGCTCGGTCGGCCGCTTTACGGGCATCTTCGATGCGCTTACGCCCGCGACGCTCGATCCCGATAACGGCTACAAGGCCGCGGCGGACTGAGTGCGCCTGTCCTCCACCACTCGGTAGATGAAGCGACAAGCCTTGAAGAAGACCTCCCGGTATCACGGCGTCCGCGAAACCCGCCCGTCTCCGAGCCCTAGCACGTCCCGCATGCCGTAAAGGCCGGGCTCCCTGTCCGCCACCCACTGCGCCGCCCGGATGGCGCCGCGGCCGAAGGCGTCCCGGCTGTGGGCGCGATGTACCAGCTCGATGCGCTCTCCGATGCCGCCGAACATCACGGTGTGCTCGCCCGCGATATCTCCGGCGCGGACCGAGAGGAGGCCGATGTCGGTCTTCTCGCGCTCGCCGAACCCGCTTCGGCCCTCCACGCCGACCCGTTCCAGCCTTCGGCCCAGGGCTTCGCCGGCCGCCCGGGCCAAGGCCAGCGCGGTGCCGCTCGGTGCGTCCTTCTTGAACCGGTGGTGTGCCTCGACGACCTCCACGTCATAGGCGTCGCCCAGGCCGCGGGCCACCTGGCCCACCAGGTCCAGCAGAAGGTTCACTCCCAGGCTCATGTTCGGGGCCAGGACGGTGGGAGTCCTGGCGGCCAGGGCGCGGATCCGGCGGAGCTGTCCGGCGTTGAAACCGGTGGTGCCGATGACGATGGGGATGCGGGTCTTGGCGGCGGCCTTCATGTGGGCCACGGAGGCCTCGGGCGTCGTGAAGTCCACGATCACCCGCCCCTCGCCGGCCGGAGCGTCGACGCGGTCCACCACCGCGACGCCGAGTTGCCCCACGCCCGCCACCTCCCCTGCGTCCTGGCCGATACGCGGGCCGCCGGCCCGGTCGGTGGCCCCCGCCAGGACGACGCCGGAGGCGTCCTGGATCAGGCGCACGACGGCGCTCCCCATCCGGCCGCCCACGCCGCAAACGATCAGGCCCACGGAATTCTTCATGATGTCACCGGAGCAAGGTGGCTACCCGCCGACGCCTGCGCGCGCCGAACCCGCGGGTCAGGCCTGAATCAGCCCGAAGTCGGCCATGGCGCCCTTCAGCCGCTTGAGGTTCGGCTCGGTCATGAGCGTCAGCGGCAGGCGCATCTCCGGGCCGCACTTGCCCATGGCGGCCAACGCGGCCTTGACCGGGATGGGATTGGTCTCGCTGAAGAGACACCGGATCAACGGCATCAGCTCGAACTGGATGCGGCGGCCGGTGGCCCAGTCCTCCCGCAGGCAGGCCTCCGTCAGGTCGGCCATGGCCCGGGGGGCGACGTTGCCGGTGGTGGTGATGACGCCCTTGCCGCCCAGGGTCATGAGCGAGTAGACGAGCGAATCCTCGCCGGAATAGACCGCCAGGGCATCGCCGCACAGCCGGATGACGTCGATGGCCTGGTCCACGGAGCCCGTGGCTTCCTTCACGCCGGCGACGTTCTCGATCTCCGCCAGCCGCGCCAGGGTCTCGGGCTCCATCTTGGAGGCCGTGCGGCCGGGGATGTTGTAGACGATGAGCGGAATCCCAACGTGCGCGGCCACGGCGCGGTAGTGGTGGTAGATCCCTTCCTGGGTCGGCTTGTTGTAGTAGGGCGAGATCAACAGGGCGCCGTCGGCGCCGGACTTCTCGGCCGCCTTGGTGAGCGCCATGGCCTCGCGGGTGGAGTTCGACCCGGTGCCGGCGATGACCGGGACCCGCTTCCGCGCCGCGCGCACCACCGCGTCGATCACCGCGTGGTGCTCGTCGTGGTCCAGGGTGGCGGACTCTCCGGTGGAGCCGCACGGGACCAGGGCGTGGGTGCCCTGCTCGATCTGAAACTCCACCAGCGCCTCCAGCGCCGCGTAGTCCACCCCGCCGTCCTTGAACGGCGTGACCATGGCTGTCATCGATCCGGTAAACATGTGGTTAGTCCCTCATGAGATTGGCCGTTGCATCGGCCTCCACCCCTCCGCCGCCCCTGGATTCCCGGCCCCCACTTCATCATTCCCAGCCGCCACTTGGTCATTCCCGGCCCTCCACTACGTCATTCCCGCGAAAGCGGGAATCCAGGGGTGGGGGGTATGGCGGCCCCATTGCCCCAGGCCCCACCCCGCCTGGATTCCCGCTTTCGCGGGAATGACGTAGTGGGGAGTAGCGGGATTCCGTAACTATCAGAAATCATTGAACAAGATTTTATTTCATATCAATGACGATTCCGCGCCGGGTCACACGCGGATGCTTCCCTGGAACACCTCTTGCGCGGGGCCGGTCATGTAAACGCGGTCGTCGTCGGCCCAGTGTATGTCCAGGTCCCCGCCGGTCAGGTGCACCGTTATCCTCTTCTCGCTCTTGCCGGTCAAGACGCCGGCCACGCACACGGCGCTGGCGCCGGTGCCGCAGGCCCAGGTTTCGCCGGCGCCGCGCTCCCACACGCGCATGCGCACTTCGTCGGGCGCCAGCACCTGGACGAATTCGGTGTTCACGCGGTTGGGGAAGAAGGCGTGGTGCTCGAAGAGGGGGCCGAGGCGCGGCAGGTCCAGCGGCTCCACGTCGTCGACGTAGAGCACGCAGTGGGGATTGCCCATGGACACGCAGGTGACCGCGTAGTCAATGCCGTCCACGGTCAGCGGCCGGTTGACGATGCGGCCGTCGGCGTCCACCGGGATGTCCCGCCCTTCGAGCAATGGGCGGCCCATGTCCACCTCCACGCGGTCGCCCTTGAGGCGCGGCCGGATGACGCCCGCGAGGGTGTCCACCTCGATCTCGCGCTTCCCGGTCAGGCCGTGCTCGTAGACGTACTTGGCGAAGCAGCGGATGCCGTTGCCGCACATCTCCACCTCGCCGCCGTCGGCGTTGTAGATCTCCATGCGGAAGTCCGCCGACTCCGACGGCCGTATGGTGAGCAACTGGTCCGCGCCCACGCCGAAGCGGCGGTGGCACAGGTTCCTGGCGATGCCGGCCAGGTCCGCGGGCGGCCGCTCCATGCAGTCCAGCACCACGAAATCGTTGCCGCAGCCGTGCATCTTGGTAAACGTGATTTCGGGCATGGGTCCTCCGAGGCACCTGCGAACACTCTGACTGTTGCCGTCGCGAAGAGATGGCGTCCTTCGACTTCGCTCCGCTGGCGCTCATAAAGCCTGTCCTGAGCCGGTCGAAGACTCAGGAAGAACGGGGATAGCCCAACCAACCGTTCGTCCTGAGCCCTTCGACAAGCTCAGGACAGGCTTTATGAGCGCCAGCGGAGCGAAGTCGAAGGACCCGACGGCTGCACGGAGCGAAGCCGAAGCACGCCGGCTACAGCATCGCCGGTATTCTCTCCCCGGCCACCAGGTTCTCCAGCGTCTCGCGTTCCCGGACCACGGCGAAGTCCTTGCCGTCCACCAGCACCTCGGCGGCGCGCGGGCGCGTGTTGTAGTTGGAGGCCATGGTGAAGCCGTAGGCGCCGGCGCTCATCACCGCCAGGAGGTCGCCCGGCGCCGGGGTCTCGATCCGGCGGTCCTGGGCGAAAAAGTCGCCGCTCTCGCAGATGGGGCCGACCACGTCGGCGGTCATGGGCTCGGCCTCGCGCCGCACCACCGGCCGCAGGCCCTGGAACGCGCCGTACAGAGACGGGCGGATGAGGTCGTTCATGGCGCCGTCCACCACCACGAAGTTCTTGGCTTCGCCCGGCTTGAGGTAGAGCACGCGCGTGACCAGGATGCCCGCGTTCCCTACCATGGAACGGCCCGGCTCCAGCACCAGGGTGACGTCCTGGCGGCCGAGTCCCTCGGTCAGCGCCTTGGCGTAGTCGCGCGGGTCGGGCGGCTGCTCGTCGTCGTAGCGGATGCCGAGGCCGCCCCCCAGGTCCACGTAGCGGATGTCGGCCCCGTCGCGCCGCAGCGCCTCGACGAACGCGCGCACGCGCGCGGCGGCGTCGGAAAAGGGCGCGGTCGACGTGAGCTGCGAGCCGATGTGGCAGTCCACGCCCACCACCTCGACGTGGGGCAACGCGATGGCGCGGCGGTAGGCCGCGGCCGCGGGGTCGATGGCGATTCCGAACTTGCTCTTCTTCATGCCCGTGGAGATGTAGGGATGGGTCTGTGGGTCCACGTCGGGGTTGATGCGGAAGCTCACCGGCGCCACCACGCCCATGCTCCCGGCCACCTCGTTCAGCGCCTCCAGCTCCTGCTCCGACTCCACGTTGAACATCAGGATGCCGGAGCGCAGCGCGTACTCCATCTCGCCGCGGGTCTTGCCCACGCCCGAGAAAACCACCTTGCGCGGGTCGGCGCCCGCCTTGAGCGCCCGGAACAGCTCGCCGCCGGACACGATGTCGAACCCCGAGCCCTCGTTCACGAAGGCGCGCAACACCGCGAGGTTGGAGTTGGCCTTGACCGAAAAGCACACCAGGTGGCGGGTGCCGGCGAAGGCTTGGTCGAAAGCGCGGAAGGCGTCACGCAGCCGTGCCAGACTGTACACGTACACCGGCGTGCCCACCGCCTCGACGACGTCCCGGACCGGGACGTCCTCGCAATACATCTCGTCGTTCCTGTGCGTGAAACGTTCGACTGCCGTTGGTTCTACCGTCGTTGCCATTCGATGCTGACCTCGTTGGACGGCCTGCTGAGGGAACCGTCCGACAACAGGACGCGGACCCGATACCCGTACACTTGGCCGGTTCGAAGTTCCGTGTCCGTAAATTCGTATTCGGACTCCTTGAAGAAGCGGCCCTCGTCCTCCACGCGGACCATGGCCCGCTCGCCGTAGGCGGCGTTGCAGTCCGGGCAACCCACCGGTGTGCTCTTGCGGTACACCACGAACCCGGCGAGGTCGGTGAGCGGCCGGCCGTCCCGGGCAATCCGCGGATGCGACCAGCCCAGGCGGACGCTGCGGTCGCCGAGCACGAGGGTCAGGTCGCTGATGGCCACCGGCTCCACGAGGTCCGCAGCCCGCGGCGGCCCCTTGCGGCCGCAGCCCGTCGCCACGACCAGGAGGAGGAGCAGGCACACAAGGCCGGCGACCACGCCCCGCGACCCATGGTCTCCCGCTTTCCAGGCCGTACCTGAACGCCGCCCGGATACCGAATGGCACCAACGCCCCGAAACGTCATTCCCGCGGAAGCGGGAATCCAGGGGTGGGGTGGTGGAGAAGCAGGGCGGTTGCGGCCCCACCCCACCCATGGATTCCCGCTTTCCAGGATGTGTCAAAACTCCCAGGGCAACCACGTCACAGAACGTCATTCCCGCGGAAGCGGGAATCCAGGGGTGGAGAGGCGGGGAAACGTCGCTGTAGTGCCACTCCCCCACCCCTGGATTCCCGCTTCCGCGGGAATGACGACTTGAGGGTTTGGCGCCTGTTCTTGTCTGGGCGACGTTTTGACACAGCCGCTTCCGCGGGAATGACGTTTCGGGGCGTTGGTGCCCCACGAGTTTCGACACGGTCTGTTCCGCGGGATTGACGCATTCGTGACGTGTGCGTCTCGCGAGTCTCGACATGGTCTGTTTGGTCTGTTCCGCGGGATGGACGTATTCGTGACGTCTGCGTCTCATGAGTCTCGACACGGTCTGTTCCGCGAGAATGACGTGCTCGTTGCGTCGCTCGTGCGTCGGCGTGGCTGCCATCACACCCCCAGTTTCTTCAGTTGGCGGCGCACGTTCACGGGCGCGGTGCCGCCGGGCGCGCGCCGGCGCTCGACGCCGGCGCGGAGGGTCAGGATCTTGTAGACGTCGGGGCCGATGTCGGGGCAATGGCCCTGGAGATCCTCCAGCGGCAGGTCCTCCAGCTTGCACCCGGCGTCGATGCAGTGGCGCACCACCCGGCCGACCACGTCGTGGGCGGCGCGGAAGCCGAGGCCCCGGCCCACGAGGTAGTCCGCCAGGTCGGTGGCGTTCATGAAGCCCTGCTCCGCGGCCGCGGCCATGCGCTCGCCGCGCACCTTCAGCCCGTTGAACAGCTCCCGCGCCATGGCCAGGCATGCCGTGACCGTGTCGACGGTGTCGAACAGGGGCTCCTTGTCTTCCTGGAGGTCGCGGTTGTAGGCCAGCGGCAGCCCCTTCATGATGGTCAGGAGCGCGTTCAGGTGGCCGTACACCCGCCCGGTCTTGCCGCGGATCAGCTCGGCCACGTCGGGGTTCTTCTTCTGCGGCATCATGGAGCTGCCCGTGCAGTAGGCGTCCGGCAGCTCGATGAAGCCGAACTCCTCGCTGGACCACAGGATCAGCTCGTCGGCCATGCGGCTCAGGTGCACGAAGAGGATGGCCGACGCGGACAGGAACTCCAGCACGAAGTCCCGGTCGCTCACGGCGTCGATGCTGTTCCGGGTCACCCGCGGAAAGCCCAGGAGCTTGGCCACGTAGGCCCGGTCGATGGGGAAGGTGGTGCCCGCCAGGGCGCCGGAGCCCAGGGGCATGACGTCGGTCTCATCCCGGCAGTGGCGGTAGCGGCCGTGGTCGCGCTCGAACATCTCCACGTAGGCCAGCAGGTGGTGCGCGAACAGCACGGGCTGGGCGCGCTGCAGGTGCGTGTAGCCGGGCATCAGCACGTCCTGGTTGCGCCGGGCGGCGCCCGCCAGAGCCTGCCGCAACCCCTCCAGGTCCGACAGGATACCGTCGAGGGCCTCCCGCAGGTAGAGCCGCATGTCCAGGTTGACCTGGTCGTTGCGGCTCCGGGCGGTGTGGAGCTTCGCGCCCACGCTGCCGATCTTCTCGGTCAGGCGCCGCTCGACGTTCATGTGGATGTCTTCGTCGGCGACGTTGAACGGGAACGTGCCGGCCTCGATCTCCTTCTGGACGGCGCGCAGTCCGGCGACGATCTTGCGCGCGTCGCCCGCCGGGATGATGCCCTGCTTTCCGAGCATTCGGGCATGGGCGATGCTGCCGGCGATGTCGTGCCGGTAGAGGCGCCGGTCCACGTCCACGGACGCGGTGAAGGCCACCACGGAATCCGCGGTGGAGCCGGCGAACCTGCCGCCCCAGAGCTGTTTCTTCGTCGCCATTCGGCCTATGCGCCCGCCACCCGCCCGGCCATCTTGAGCCGCAGCGCATTCAGCTTGATGAACCCGTCGGCGTCCGCCTGGTTGTAGCTCTCGTCCTTCTCGAAGGTGGCGGTGACCGGGTCGTACAGCGACACCGGCGACTTCCTTCCGGCCACCGACGCCGAGCCCTTGTAGAGCTTGAGGCGCACCGTTCCCGTCACCCGCTCCTGCACCGCGTCCAGCGTCTGCTGCAGGATCTGCCGCTCGGGCGCGAACCAGTAGCCGTTGTAGATCATCTGGGCGTAGCGCGGGATCAGCGAATCCCGGAGCTGCATCACCTCCCGGTCCAGCGTGAGGTGCTCCACCGCCCGGCGCGCCGCGTGCAGGATGGTGCCGCCGGGGGTCTCGTAGATGCCCCGGGACTTCATGCCGGCGTAGCGGTTCTCCACCATGTCCACCCGGCCGATACCGTGGCGGGCGCCCAGGCCGTTGAGCGCCACCAGCATCTCCGCCGGCTCCAGGCGCTTGCCGTCCAGTGCCACGGGGTCGCCGGCGGCGAACTCCAGCTCGATGGTGCGGGGCTCGTCGGGCGCGGCCTCGGGCGCCGTGGTCCACATGAACATGTCCGCCGGGGGCTCCTGCCACGGGTCCTCCAGCACGCCGCCCTCGTAGCTGATGTGGAACAGGTTCCGGTCCATGCTGTAGGGCTTGTCCTTGGTCACGGGCACGGGGATGGCGTGGGCGCGGGCGTAGTCGATGAGCGCGGTGCGCGAGTTCAGGTCCCACTCGCGCCACGGCGCGATGACCTGGATGTCGGGCTTGAGGGCGTAGTAGGTCAGCTCGAAGCGCACCTGGTCGTTGCCCTTGCCGGTGGCGCCGTGGGACACGGCCTCGGCGTTTGCCGCCAGCGCCACCTCGAGCTGCCGCCTGGCGATCAGCGGCCGGGCGATGGAGGTTCCCAGCAGGTAGGCGCCCTCGTACACGGCGTTGCCCCGCAGCATGGGGAACACGTAGTCGCGCACGAACGCCTCGCGCAGGTCGTCCACCACCACGTCGCTGGCGCCGGTGGCCAGCGCCTTGCGCCGCACTTCTTCCAGATCTTCTTCCTGGCCCACGTCGGCGCAGTAGGCGATGACCTCGCAGTCGTAGGTCTCCTTCACCCAGCGCAGGCACACGGACGTGTCGAGACCACCCGAGTACGCAAGCACGACCTTGTTCGCTTTCATGAATCTCCCTGTCGATCAGAAGTCCAGAGGGGCTCCGATCGATTGTGATCGCGTCCTTCGACTTCGCTCGGCAGACCTCGCTACGCTCAGGACGAACGGTTTGGTCGTGGAAGCCCGACAAGAACCGCGTTCGTCCTGAGCGTAGCGCCGCGTCAGCGGCGCGAAGTCGAAGGACGCCGTCATTCCCTACGGCGCCTCGGCCAGGCACCAGACCATCAGCGCCTTCTGCGCGTGGAGGCGGTTCTCCGCCTGGTCGAAGACCACCGAGCGCGGCCCTTCGATGACCTCGTCGGTGATCTCCTCGCCGCGGTGGGCCGGCAGGCAGTGCATCACCGCCACGTCATCGCTGGCGCGGGCCACCAACTCGGCGTTCACCTGGAACGCCGCGAAGGCCCTCTGCCGGTCGCCGCTCTCCCCCTCCTGCCCCATGCTCGCCCACACGTCGGTGTAGATGGCGTCGGCGCCGTCCACGGCCGCGGCCGGATCATGGGTGACGGTGATCTCCCCTCCCGCGGCCACCGCCGAATCCAGGATCTCCCGGTCGGGCTCGAACCCCTCGGGGCACGCCAGGGTGAAGCGGAAAGGCAGCTTCTCCGCCGCCAGCAGCCACGAATGCGCCACGTTGTTGCCGTCGCCCACGAACACCACGTGGCACCCTTCGATACGGCCCTTGCATTCCTTCAGGGTCAGCAGGTCCGCCAGCACCTGACAAGGGTGATACAGGTCGGAGAGCGCGTTGATCACCGGCACGGAGCCGTGGCCCGCCAACTCCTCCACGATCTCCTGGGCGAAGGTGCGCGCGGCGATGATGTCCACCAGGCGCTCCAGCACGCGCACGCAGTCGGCCGGCGTCTCCCGGGTGCCGAGCTGCACTTCGTCGGGCCCCAGGAAGAGCGTGCTGCCGCCCAGCTCGGTCATGCCGATGTCGAAGGTGGCGCGGGTGCGCAGGCTGGGCTTCTGGAAAAGGAGGGCGAGCTTCTTCCCCGCCAGAAGCGGCCGCAGCAGCCCCTCCCCGCGTTCCTGCTTGAGGGTCGCGGCGAGGGAGAGGACATGGTCCATGTCCGCCCGCGTGAGGTCCCGCAATGTCCGTACGTCGCGCTTCATCCCGGTTGTCATTCCCGGCCCCCCAATACGTCATTCCCGCGGAAGCGGGAATCGAGGCGGGGTGAGGCTGGGGAATACGCCGTTTTGGCCCCTCTCCACCCCTGGATTCCCGCTTTCGCGAGAATGACGGTTCGGGGCGTGGTGCCACTTTCGTGTCCGAGCAGCATTTTTGACATAGCCTGTTTCACGGGAATGACGTACCAGCAACAACTGAACCGAGTTGTCGTGCCTCGGCACATTGTCTCTACACCCGCTCCAGCACCCGCTCCAGGATGGCCAGGGCCTCCTCGACGTCCGCCTCCGTCACCGTCAGCGGCGGCACCATGCGCAGCACGTTGGGTCCCGCCAGCACCACCAGGAGGCCGTCCTTCATGCATTCCTGGACCATCGGGCCGCACTCGCGGTCCATCTCCATGCCCAGCAGGAGCCCTTTCCCGCGCACCTCGCGGATGAAATCGAAACGCGCCGCCAGTGCCTCCAGTCCCTTGCACAACAGGTCGCCCATGGCCGCGCAGTGCTCCACCAGCCCGTCTTCCAGGATCGTCTTCATCACCGCCAGACCGGCCGAGCACACCACCGGGTTGCCGCCGAAGGTGGACGCGTGGGCTCCCGGCGGGAAGCTCCTGGCCACATCTTCCCGCGCCAGCATGGCGCCCAGCGGAAGGCCGCCGCCCAGGGCCTTGGCCAGGGTCATGACGTCGGGCTCGATGCCGAAATGCTCGTAGCCGAAGAGCCGGCCGGTGCGCCCCATCCCCACCTGCACCTCGTCGAACATCAGCAGCAGCCCCTTGTCGTCGCAGAGCCGCCGCAGCCCGCGCATGTAGGAGACGTCCGGCACCACGACGCCGCCCTCGCCCTGGATGGGCTCCACCAGGATCGCCGCGGTGCGCTCGTCCACCGCGTCCTCCACCGCGTCGAGGTCGTTGAACGGAACGTAGCGGAACCCCGGCGGTAGCGGATCGTAGCCCAGGCGGATCTTCTCCTGGCCGGTGGCCGTCAGCGTGGCCAGGGTGCGCCCGTGGAAGGAGTTGAGGGCGGTGATGACCTCGCTCCTGCCCTGGGCCTGCTCCGCGCCGTAACGCCGCGCCAGCTTGATGGCGGCCTCGTTGGCCTCGGCGCCGCTGTTGCAGAAGAACACCCGGTCGGCGAAGGAGTGCTCGCACAGCGCCTCGGCCAGCCGCGCCTGGGGCTCGATGTGGTAGAGGTTCGAGACGTGGATCAGGCTGCGCACCTGTTCCGACACGGCCTTGGCCACCGCGTGGTGGCAATGTCCCAGGCTGTTCACGGCGATGCCGGCGACGAAATCCAGGTACGCCTTGCCGTCCGCGTCCCACACCCGCACGCCCTCGCCCCGCACCAGCGCGATGGGGAAGCGCGCGTAGGTGTTCATCACGTGCGCGTCCGTCAGTTGTTGTACTTCCAGGTTTGACATCATGTTTCCATCAAGCCGCGGGCGGGCTTGAAACCCGTCCGTGCCGCTCATCATCCGCCCTTGCCGCGGCCTCCGGGGCGACCGCGGGTCGCCCCTACAAGTCGTCCCGGGCGCTTGCGCACTCGCGGGTGGAGGCCCGTGTTGGGGCGACCCGCGGTCGCCCCAGGGGCGTTGCGGAACGCCCTCTAGTTTCGAATCACTTCCGTGCCGACGCCCCGCTCCGTGAAGATCTCCAGCAGCACCGCGTGGCGGTCCCGGCCGTCGATGATGTGGGTCTTGACCACGCCGCCGTTGAGGGCGTCCACGCAGCACTCGACCTTGGGGATCATGCCGGACGAGATCACGTCCTTGCGGATGAGGTCCGTGGACTCCGCGATGGTGAGGGTGCTGATCAAGCCGCCCTCGCGGTCGCGCACGCCCTCGACGTCGGTGAGGAGGATGAGCTTCTCGGCGCCCAGGGCCGCTGCCACGCGCCCGGCCACCAGGTCGGCGTTGATGTTGTAGGTCTCTCCCATCTCCCCCACGCCCACCGGCGCGATCACGGGGATGAAACGGTTGCCGTCCAGCGAACGGATCACCGTGGGGTCCACCCGCACGATCTCCCCCACCATGCCGATGTCGATGATCTCCGTGCTCTCGCCGTCGCCCGGCACGGTGACGTTCATCTTGCGCGCCAGGATGAGCTGGCCGTCCTTGCCGCTGAGGCCCACGGCGGCGGCGCCGTGCTGGTTGACGAGCGCGACGATCTCCTTGTTGACCTTGCCCACCAGCACCATCTCGATGATGTCGATGGTCTCCGAGTCGGTGACGCGCATGCCGCGCACGTAGCGGCTCTCGATGCCCATCTTCCCCAAGGTCTCGTTGATCTGGGGGCCGCCGCCGTGCACCACAACGACGTTGATGCCCACGTACTTGAGCAGCACGATGTCCTGGGCGAAGCCGTGCTTGAGCGCCTCGTCCACCATGGCCGCGCCGCCGTACTTGACGACGAACGTCTTGCCGTAGAAACGCTTGATGAACGGGAGCGCTTCCAGCAGCACTTCCGCCTTGCCGATGAAATCTTCCACGTTACGCTACTCCAGGGGAGGCGTCCTGCGACGCCGATCGATCTTCCTACAGGATGTACCGCGATAGATCCTGGTCCTTCAGAATGGCATCGAGACGCTCGCCGACGTAGGCAGCGTCGATGCGCACTTCGCGGCCCGCCATCTCCGGGGCGGTGAAGGAGATCTCGTCCAGCAGCTTCTCCAGGATGGTGTGCAGCCGGCGCGCGCCGATGTTCTCCATCTTCTCGTTGGCCTCGGCGCTGATGCGGGCGATCTCCTCGATGGCGTCGTCCTCGAAGCGCAGGTGGATCTTCTCGGTGTCGAGGAGCGCCACGTACTGCCGGATGAGCGCGTTCTTGGGCTCGGTCAGGATGCGCACGAAGTCGCTCTTGTCCAGGGAACTGAGCTCCACGCGGATCGGAAACCGGCCCTGGAACTCCGGGATCAGATCCGACGGCTTGGAGTTGTGGAACGCGCCCGACGCGATGAACAGGATGTGGTCGGTGCGCACGAGCCCGTACTTCGAACTCACCGTCGACCCCTCCACGATGGGCAGGAGATCGCGCTGCACTCCCTCCCGGGACACGTCGGGGCCGTGCAGGGTTTCCCGGCCGGCGATCTTGTCGATCTCGTCGATGAACACGATGCCCGACTGCTCCACCCGGCGGGTGGCCTCGCCCACCACGGTCTCCATGTCCACGAGTCTGGCCGCTTCCTCCTGCGTCAGCAGTTTCATGGCCTCGGGAATCTTCACGGTCTTGCGCTTGGACTGCTTGGGAAGGAGGTTGGAGAACATCTCCTTGATGTTGGACTCCATCTCCTCCATGCCCTGGGGCGTAAGCACCTCGATCATCGGCGTCATGCTCTGGGTCAGCTCGATGTCGACGGTGCGCTCGTCGAGCTTCCCGGCCCGGAGCATCCGCCGGAGCTTCTCGCGGGTGGCGGGCGAAGGCGGCTCCACCCTGCTTTCGCCGCCTTCGCCGCCGCTCCCGTTGTCCGGCGCCTGCGGCTCCGGCAGCAGAAGATCCAGGACCCGCTCTTCCGCCAGGTCCCGCGCCTTGACCTGGACCTTTTCCTGTTCCTCTTCCCGCACCATCTTCACGGACAGGTCCATGAGGTCCCGTATGATGGATTCCACGTCCCTGCCGACGTAGCCCACCTCGGTGAACTTCGACGCCTCCACCTTGATGAACGGCGCCTGCGCCAGCTTGGCCAGCCTGCGGGAGATCTCGGTCTTGCCCACCCCCGTGGGGCCGATCATGATGATGTTCTTGGGGGCGATCTCGTCGCGCAGCTCCGCCGGCACCAGTTGCCGCCGCCAACGGTTGCGCACGGCCACGGCCACGGCGCGCTTGGCGTCGCGTTGCCCGACGATGTAGCGGTCGAGCTCCGAAACGATCTCGCGCGGCGTCATGACCGGCGTCAACGCCTGCCCGTCGGGCGCGCTCATACTCAACTGTCGACTCTCGTCTTTCATGGGATCCGTGCTGGGAGGCCCGTCCGGAGCGCCCGCGGCGCCGGAAGGCGCGGGGTCAGGGCAGTTCCTCGATGGTCAGATTGCCGTTGGTATAGACGCAGATCGTCGCCGCCACCTTCATGGCCTCCTCGGCGATGGAGCGGGTATCGAGCGTGCTGTGCTGAACCAGCGCACGCGCCGCCGCCAGCGCGTAGTTCCCCCCGGAACCGACCGCGAGGACGCCGTCGTCGGCCTCCACCACGTCGCCGTTGCCCGACACCAGGAGCGACGCCTCGACGTCCGCCACGATCATCAGCGCTTCCAGCCGGCGCAGCATCCGGTCCGTGCGCCACTCCTTGGCCAGTTCCACCGCCGCGCGCCTGAACACGCCGCCGTGCTGCTCGAGCTTTCCCTCGAACTTCTCGAACAGGGTGAACGCGTCCGCCGTGGCGCCCGCGAACCCGGCGATGACCCGGTCGCCGTAGAGCTTCCGCACCTTGCGCGCGGTGTGCTTCAGGGCCGTGTCGCCAAGGCTCACCTGCCCGTCGCCCGCGACGACGATCTTGCCGCCGTGACGCACGGCGAGAATGGTGGTTCCGTGAAACATCGTCAATGGCAGTCTTTCGCGAATGGAGTCGTCGATGGGAACTCTCGCGAGGCTCCGTGACCCTGTCTGCCGGCACGGGCACAGCAACCCGCGCGCTCGAACGGGTCAATTTAGCACGAATCCCCCAACTTCGCAGTCCCTCGTACCCGGAACCGCCGGAAAAACAGCGCGGTGCGGAAGCGCGACCACCGGTGTCCCCGGGCAGGCCGCCGCCGCTCACGCCCTCGGATGCGCGCGGTCGTACACGGCGGTAAGCTGGTCGAGGTTGACGTGGGTGTAACGCTGGGTGGTGGAGAGGCTCACGTGGCCCAGCAGTTCCTGGATCGAGCGCAGGTCGGCGCCGGCGTTCAGGAGGTGCGTGGCGAAGGTGTGGCGCAGGCCGTGGGGACCCATGCGCACGGGGATGCCGGCGAGCCGCAGGTACTTCTCGACGATGCGCGCGACGCTGCGGGTGGTGATGCGGCCGCCGAGATTGTTGAGGAACACCGGCTCCTCACCGCGCGCGGTGCGTTCCCAGCGCTCCCGCTGGTGTTCCGCGTAGTCGCGCAGCGCCTTCAGGGCCACCTCGCCCACCGGCACGATGCGCTCCTTGGACCCCTTGCCGAAGACCTTGAGCACCCCCAGGGAGAAGTCCACGTCGCGCCAGTCGAGCCCCACCAGCTCGCTCACCCGGACGCCGGACGAGTACAGCACCTCCATGATGGCGCGATCGCGGGCGGGGAGGATGCCCTCGCCGGGCAGGCAGCCCAGCACCCGGAACGCCTCGTCCACCGACAGGAACGTTACCAGCGGCGCCTCCTGCTTGGGGTTGGAGAACCCCACCAGCGGGTCCCGTTCGATGACGCCCTCGCGCAGGAGATAGCGGAAAAAGCCTTTCAGGGCCGCGAGCTTGCGTCCGATGGTGCTCTTCTTGCGGGTGTCGTAGAGGGTCTTGAGAAAGCCCCGGATCCAGCGCGTGTCGACCGAGCGCAGGGCCGCGCCTCCGTCGCCGGCGGTATCCGGGCCGTTCTCCTCCAGGTACTGGCGAAAACCCTCCACGTCGGTCAGGTAGCCCTTCACCGAGTGCGGGGAGAAGCGCGCCTGGTCCCGCAGGTAGTCGCCGAACCCCTCGATGTGCCGCGCGATCTCGCTCATGAAACGGATGGCGCCGCCCGCGCCATGCCCGGTCGGCTAGTGTCCTGTCCCGCAGATACGTGGCACTAGAGCGCCGGGGCGTACAGGTTGTCCGGCAGGCCCCGGACGTAGTCGAGCGTCTCCTCCAGCGACACGACGTCCGCGTACTTCATGTGCATGTCGAAGAGGTTGATCTTGTGCGACGCCTGGCCTCGGTCGAAGGTGCATTCCTCCACCACGGCGACGTTGTAGTTGTACGAGAACGCGTCGATGACCGACGCCCGCACGCAGCCGCTGGTGGTGGTCCCGGCTACCAGCACGGTGTCCGCGTGCACCTCGTTCAGCATGCTCATGAGCGGGGTGCCGAAGAAGGCGCTGGGCTTCTGCTTGCGCACCACCACCTCGCCCTTCTCGGGCGCGATCTCCTTGACGATCTCGTTGCCGTTCCTGGCCAGGTCGTCGAAGTCCTCGGTGCCGCGCGAGTTCTTGTTGTGCCAGCGGCCGAAGGCGACGGAGTCCTCCTCGCCGTGACCCGTGGTGAAGAAGATCGGCAGGTGCTTCTTCCTGGCTTCCTCCAGGAGCATGGCGATGTGGTCCACGCCGACCCAGCCTTCCTCGCCGCAACTGTTGCGGAAGCGCTTGACCGACTCCACGATGGGCTCCCGCCGGTCGCCCACGAAGTTGTAGTTCACGTCGATCACCAGCACCGCCGGCCGCGAGCCGAACCCGCCCTTGGCGCCGTAGCCCGACAGCGCGAACACTTCCTTGTCACGGTCGGTCAGAATATCGTCCCATGTATTTGCCATCAGTGACTCCTCTCCGGGAACACGTGGTTCAACGAGTCAGTGCATTACCCGTTCGTCGATACGCCGAACTGAAACATGCGCTGAAGCGTACCATTCCTGATTTCCGCACACCGGCAACTCAATCATACTGGTCGAGGCACCGTCGCGCAATGAGGAACGCCCGCCTTCTTGACCTCGATGTCGCAGAAACCGGAAGCGCGTCTCCCCTTCCTCCCGCTTAAAGGGGACATCTTGGCATTGCGGAAAGGGGACATTATCGCTTTGCGCCGACGCCCTCCGCGATTTGACAGCTCCGCGGGGCCGGGGATATGATGAGACTGTGCCTCTCGGGGGTGCCGCCACCCTTTCGAAGAGGCATCCCCGCGCTCCATGACATTGCTTTCATGTCCGTTGTGGCCATCATACCGGCGCGTTACGGATCCACGCGGTTCCCGGGAAAGCCGCTGGCAAGGATCGGTACGAAGCCGATGATTCAACACGTCTACGAGAGCGCCGCTTCGGCGGAGGTGGTCCGGCGCACTCTGGTGGCCACCGACGACGCGCGCATCCTGGATGCGGTGAGGGCCTTCGGCGGGGAAGCGGTGATGACGTCCGGGGAACATCCGAGCGGCACCGACCGCCTGGCCGAGGTGGCCGCCGGCCTCGATGCGGAATGGATCGTCAACGTCCAGGGCGACCTCCCGTTCGTCCAGCCGGAAACCATTCGCGCGAGCGCGGACTGCCTGGTGCGGGACCCGGCCGTGCCCATGGCCACGGCGTGTACCCCCATCACCTCGGAGAACGAGTTTCTCGACCGGAACGCGGTCAAGGTGGTGACCGACCGGCAGGGTTTCGCCTGTTACTTCTCGCGCGCGCCCATTCCCTTGCACCGGGAGCCGCCGGCCCGGCCCGCCGTCTGGGGGCATCGGCACCTGGGCATCTACGTGTACCGGCGGGACTTCCTTCTGCGCTTCGCCGCCATGCCGGCCGCGGAGCTGGAGGTGACCGAGGGACTGGAACAGTTGCGCGCCCTGTACCACGGCTACCGTATCCGGGTGGTGGAGGTGGCGGACCCCGGCGTGGAAGTGAACACGCCGGACGACATCGAGCGGGCGGAGGCCTGCTGGACGAGCCTGTACGCGGAGAGGTGCCATGGCTAACCTGCCTCAAAAGTTCATCTTCGTGACCGGCGGCGTGATGTCGTCCCTGGGCAAGGGCCTGGCGGCGGCTTCCATCGGCGCGCTCCTGGAGAGTCGCGGCCTCAAGGTGACGCTGCTGAAGATGGACCCGTACATCAACGTCGATCCGGGCACCATGAGCCCGTACCAGCACGGCGAGGTCTTCGTGACCGACGACGGCGCGGAGACGGACCTCGATCTGGGACACTACGAGCGCTACGTCTCGTCGACCACCGGGCGGGCGAACAACTTCACCACCGGCCAGGTGTACGACACGGTGATCGCCAAGGAACGGCGTGGCGACTACCTGGGCGGCACGGTCCAGGTGATCCCCCACATCACCGACGAGATCAAGCGGCGCATCGAGGCCGCGGCCGAGAGCTACGACATCGCCATCTGCGAGGTGGGCGGCACCGTGGGCGACATCGAAGGGCTGCCGTTCCTGGAGGCCATCCGCCAGTTCGGCCGCGAGCGCGGGCGGGAGAACGTCATCTACGTTCATCTCACCTACGTGCCGTACATCGCCGCCGGCGGCGAGTTGAAGACCAAGCCCACGCAGCACAGCGTGAAGGAGCTCACCGGTCTGGGCATCCAGCCCGACTTCCTGCTGTGCCGCACCGACCGCCTGTTGAGCCGTCCCCTCAAGGCCAAGATCGCCAGCTTCTGCAACGTGGATGAAAACTCGGTGATCACCGCCAAGGACGTGGAGTGGATCTACGAAGTACCGCTGGTGCTGCACCAGGAGGGACTGGACGACCGCATCGTGGAACGGCTCCACATGTGGACCGGGACCCCCAACCTGCGCAAGTGGCACACCACCGTGAACATCCTCAAGACCGCCAGGGAATCGGTGCGCATCGCCGTGGTGGGCAAGTACATGCAGCTCAAGGAGTCGTACAAGAGCCTGATGGAGGCCCTGGTGCACGGGGGCATCGCCAACGGAGTGCACGTGGAGCTGGAATGCATCGAGGCGGAGAAGATGGAGAAGCGCGACGTCCACAAGTTCCTGGAGGGCGTTGACGGCATCCTGATTCCGGGCGGGTTCGGCGACCGCGGCGCCGAAGGCAAGGTGCGCGCGGTGCGCTACGCGCGCGAGAACAAGGTGCCGTTCTTCGGCATCTGCCTGGGGATGCAGATCGCGGTGGCCGAGTTCGCGCGCCACGTCTGCGCTCTCAAGGGCGCCAACTCGGTGGAGATGGACGCCAGGACCAAACACCCCGTGATCCACCTGATGGACGAGCAGAAGGACGTGGAGCAGATGGGCGGCACCATGCGCCTCGGCGCCTACCCGTGCGTGCTCGCCTCCGACTCGCTCTCGGCCAGGATGTACCGGAAGAAGAAGATCTCCGAACGCCACCGGCACCGCTACGAGTTCAACAACGGGTACCGCGAGGCGATGGCGGAGAAGGGGCTGCGCATCAGCGGCCTGTCGCCCGACGGCAACCTGGTGGAGGTGGTGGAGCTGGCGGACCACCCCTGGTTCGTCGGCTGCCAGTTCCACCCGGAGTTCAAGTCCCGTCCGACCGAGTGTCATCCGCTGTTCAAGGGGTTCATTCGCGCCGCCGTGCAGCACCGCGGGTCGGTCAAGGAAGTGCCGCGCATGCGCATCGTCGGGGACGCGGCGCGATGAGCGCGAGCGAAGTCCCTGTCGGCGACATCCGCGTCGGGGGCGGCCGCCCGCTCACCCTGATCGCGGGTTCGTGCGTCATCGAGGACCGTGACTCGGCGTTGCGGCACGCCTCCTTCCTGGGCGATCTGGCCCGGCGCCTCGACATCCCGTTCATCTACAAGTCCTCTTACGACAAGGCCAACCGTACGTCCCTGGAGTCGTTCCGCGGCCCGGGGCTCGACGAGGGCCTGCGCATCCTGCGGGACGTACGTCGTGAAATCGGCGTCCCCGTGCTCACCGACGTCCACGAGCCCGATCAGATCGATCCGGTGTGCGAGGTGGCGGACGTGGTGCAGATCCCCGCGTTCCTGTGCCGGCAGACGGACTTCGTCGTCGGGGTGGCGCGCGCCGCCAAGGTCGTGAACGTGAAGAAGGGACAGTTCCTTGCACCCTGGGACATCCGCAACGTGGTGGCCAAGATCGTGGCCGCGGGCAACACCAACGTGCTGCTGACCGAGCGCGGGGCCTCGTTCGGCTACAACAACCTGGTGTCGGACATGCGCTCCCTGGTGATCATGCGGGAGTCGGGTTTCCCGGTGGTGTTCGACGCCACCCACAGCCTGCAGCTCCCCGGCGGCCTGGGTCAGGCGTCGGGCGGCGACCGGCGGTTCATCGCGCCGTTGGCGCGGGCCGGCGCGGCGGTGGGCGTGGACGCGCTCTTCATGGAGGTGCACGAGGATCCGGACCGGGCACTGAGCGACGGTCCTACCTCCTTCCCTCTCTCCGAACTCGACGGGCTGCTGCGCACCGTCAAGGACATCGACGCCCGGGTCAAGGCGGACGGGGGCGGGTGAGATGGACAGGTCGGCAGACGCCGTGCGCAAGGCACGCGAGGTGCTGGACATCGAAATCGCCGGCCTCGCCGCGGCGCGGGACCGGGTCGGCGAGGCGTTCCTGCGCGCGGTGGACCTCCTGCACGGCTGCACCGGCAAGGTCATCGTCACCGGCGTGGGCAAGTCGGGCCTCATCTGCCACAAGATCGCCGCCACCCTCGCCAGCACCGGAACACCGGCGTTCTTCCTGCACGCGGCCGAGGCGAGCCATGGCGACCTGGGCATGATCATGCGCGACGACGTCGTGCTGGCCGTGTCCAACAGCGGCGAGTCCGAGGAGGTGCTGCGGATGCTGCCGCTGATCAAGCGCTGGGGTCTCGATCTCGTCGCCATGACCGGCAACGCGCAATCGAGCCTGGCCCGTTCGGCGGACGTGGTGCTGGACGTGGGGGTCCCGGAGGAAGCCTGTCCCCTGGGGCTCTCGCCCACCGCCAGCACCACCGCGGCCCTGGCCATGGGCGACGCTCTCGCCGTGGTGCTGCTGGAGCGCCGGGAGTTCAAGGAGGAAGACTTCCTGTTGCGGCACCCGGGCGGTGCTCTCGGCCGCAGACTGCTGCTGCGCACCCGCGACCTCATGCACTCCGGCGGCGACCTCCCGCTCGTGTTCGAGGACACGCCGCTCAGGGACATCCTCCTGGAGATCACCTCCAAGCGCCTCGGCGTGACCGGTGTGGTGGACCGGGCGCGGGCGCTGGTGGGAGTCATCACCGACGGGGACCTGCGCCGCTGCCTGGCCCGGAGCGACGACACCGGGAGACTGCTGGAGCGCGCGGCGTCGGACATCATGACCCGGAACCCCAAGACCATCGCCGGCGATGCATTGGCGGCCGAAGCCGTCGCGTTGATGGAACGGTTCTCCATTACCTCGCTCTTCATCAAGGCCGAGGACTCGGCCAGGCCCCAGGGAATTCTCCACCTCCATGACCTCCTCAAGGCCGGCATCGTCTGACGCGCCGCTGCCGCCCGGAGTTGGCGCGTTGCGCGCCAAGGCCCGGGACGTCAAGCTGCTGTTGCTCGACGTCGACGGCGTGCTCACCGACGGCGGCATCGTCATCGACGAACGGGGCGAGGAGGTCACCCGCTTCGACGTTCAGGACGGTCACGGCATCAAGCTTCTCCAGGATGCCGGTATCCGCGTCGGGTTGCTCACCGGGCGCGCTTCCCGGGCCGTGGCGGTGCGCGCCCAGCGTCTGTCCATCGGCCTCGTTTACCAGAACGTCGCCGACAAGCTGCTCGGCTATGAGCAGGTGAAGGAGGAAACCGGCCTCGCCGACGCCGAGGTCGCCTACGTCGGTGACGACATGCAGGACCTGCCGGTGCTGCGCCGGGTGGCCCTCGCGGTGGCGGTCGCCAACGCCTGGGACGGCCTGCGGGCGCATGCCGACTATGTCACCAGCCGGCCGGGCGGCCACGGCGCGGTGCGCGAGGTGGCGGAACTGCTGCTGCGCCTTACCGGCCGGTGGGACGCCCTTCTGAAGCACTACGACCGCTGATTCCGCGCGTCGCCGGGGTCCTCCTAGCAATTTTCATGCCCGCGGCTTTACACGCGGGAGGGCAGTTGGTATCCCAAACTGGTGGCCTGTTCCACGAATGGCGCCATTCAGGAGACAGGACAACGGCAGTGCCGTCCCCGAAAGGTGATGCATGCGGTCCAAACGGTTGTGGTTCCTGCTGGTTGCGGCCGCCGGGGCGATCTTCGTGGGCGTCGGGGTGGCGCGGCACCTGCGGGAACAGGCGCTCCGGGACCCGCGGGCGCTGTTGCAGTTCACCCCCGGCGCGGCGGTGCAGGTCAAGAACTTTCGCCGGAGCCGCATCGAGGAAGGGCGCAAGGCCTGGGAGATCAACGGGGTCGAGGCAACCTATTTCAAGTCCGAAGAGCGGGCCTTGATAAGGAGGCCGGTGCTGGTCTTCCACCGGGAGGATGGCCGGACGCTCGAGGCCACCGGCCGCCAAGGGAACATCCTTCTGCCCGGCGGACAACTGCTGCGGGCGGAACTGGACGGCGCCGTGGACATCACCTACCAGGGTGTTCGATTCCGCACCGAGAAGCTCATCTACCTTCATGCCGAGAACCGCGTGGTCTGTCCCGGCAGGGTCGCGGCCACCGTGGACGGTGTGGATTTCGAAGGTGAGAACATGACCTATTCGCTTGCGGACGAGACCATCGAGCTGCGGAGAGCGGTACGAACCACCGTTTATCCGGGGAGTCCGGACCACGCCGGCTTGGTCCGGCGGTTGGCCCGGGGAAAGGGCGCGGGCCGATGAGACAGGCATTCGGAAACGACGGATTCCGCTGGACGTTGGGCTTGGCGTTGCTGCTGCTCCTGCACGCGGCGAGTCCCGCGGCGCGGGCCGCCGAGGACCCCGAAGGCGGCCAGGGAACGGCCGCCGCCGCTCTCTTCACCGACAAGGACACGCCCCTTGAGATCACCGCGGATCGAATGGAGCTGCAGCGCAAGCAGAGCACCATCGTCTACAAGGGGAACGTCCTGGTGGTGCGGGACGGCGTCAGGATCGCGAGCGACGTCCTGCTGGCGCGCTACGATGCCAAGGGCGGGGTGTTGACCAGCGTGGTGGCCGAGGGGAAGGTGCGGGTGAGTCACGGGGGGCGCGAGATGACCGGCGACAAGGCCGTGTTCGACGGCGTCAAGGAGACCATCACCGTGTCCGGCAACACGGTCGTGCGTGACGGCAACAGCAGCATCTCGGGCAGCCGCATCACCATCTTCGTCAAAGAGGACCGCAGCGTCGTGGAAAACAGCGAGGGACGCGTGAAGGCGGTGATCTTCCCGGGGCAGTTGAGTCAGTAGACCCGGTGCGCGGCGATGAGCGTTCTCAACGCGGACGGGATCGTAAAGGCGTATCGCCACCGGCGGGTCGTGGACCAGGTCTGCCTCCAGGTCCACAGCGGGGAAGTCGTGGGCCTTCTCGGACCCAATGGCGCCGGCAAGACCACCCTGTTCCACATCCTGATCGGTCTGGTGCGCGCCGACGGCGGCAAGGTCGACCTCGACGGCACCGATCTGACGACGGCTCCGATCCACCGCCGCGCCCGGGCCGGTCTCAGCTACCTTCCCCAGGAGTCCTCCGTGTTCCGCGGGCTCACGGTCAAGCAGAACCTGTTGGCCATCCTCGAGACCCTGAGGCTCGGCAGGGACGAAGAGGAAGAGCGAAGCCGGCGGCTGCTGCAAACCTTCGGCCTCGTCCACCTGGCCGACCAGAAGGCCTACACTCTGTCGGGAGGGGAGCGGCGGCGCGTCGAGATCGCCCGGTCGCTGATCCTGTCGCCGTTCTTCGTGCTCCTGGACGAGCCCTTCACCGGGGTCGATCCCATCGCCCTGGCGGACATCAAGTCCGTGATCCAGCGGCTGGCCAACGCCGGCATCGGAATATTGATCACGGATCACAACGTCCGGGAAGCCCTTGAGATCTGCACCCGCGCCTACATCCTGAACGAGGGCGTGGTGCTCGCGGAGGGAACCCCCGGCGACATCGCCGCCAGCGAACGGGCGCGGCAAGTCTATCTTGGCGAAGGGTTCAGGCTTTAGGTCCGGATGGCACTGGAAATCAAACTCACCCAGCGGATGATGCCGCAACTGGTGATGACTCCCCAGTTGCAACAGGCCATCAAGCTTCTCCAGCTGTCCCAGCTCGATCTTCGGCAACGAGTTTCCCAGGAGCTGCAGGAGAATCCCGCCCTGGAGGAAGCACGCGACGACGACGATGCCGGGTCGGACTTCGTGGGCGAACCCGGGGCCACGCACGAGATGCTGGTCAGCGACCGCATGTCGGACTGGCAGGATTATCTCGACGGCCACTCCAACTCGCGGCACGACATGGTCGGGTCCGAGGTCGTGCGCCACGAAGAGGACTTTCCGTCCATCGAGAACACCGTCACGCGCCGGGAGACGCTCCAGGAACACCTGCTGTGGCAGCTCCGCATGGCCGGGCTCGACCCGGCGGGCGAGAGCATCGGCCAGTGCATCATCGGCAACCTCGATGAACGCGGCTACCTGGAGGCGTCCCTGGAGGAGGTTGGAGCGCTGGCCCGGGCCACGCCGGGCGAGGTGGAGGACGTGCTGGCGCAGATCCAGCTTTTCGATCCCGTGGGCGTCGCCGCCCGCGACTTGCGCGAGTGCCTGATGGTGCAGCTCCACAACGCGGGGCTGGAGGGAAGCGTGGCCGCGCGCGTGGTGGCGGGCCATCTGCGGAAGCTGGAGCTCAAGCAATACGAACGGATCGCGGCGGCCCTGAGGGTCGGCGTCGCGGAGATCATCGAGGCGGCCCATCTCATCGCTTGCCTGGAGCCGAAGCCGGCGCGGGACTATGACAACGGTGAGGTCCGTACGATCATACCGGACGTGGTGGTGCAGAAGGTTGCCGGTGAGTACGCCATCTTCATCAACGACGACGGAGTGCCGCCGTTGCGCGTGACTCCGCTGGTGCGGCGCCTGGCGGCGGCGTCGAGCGAGGAAGCGCGCGAGGCCAGGGAGTACCTGGACGGCAGGATCCGCGCCGCCACCTGGTTGATCAAGAGCATCCAGTGGCGCCACCAGACCCTCTATCGAGTCAGCGAGAGCATCTTCAAGTTCCAGCGCGATTTCCTGGATCACGGCGTCGACCGCCTGAAGCCGCTGGTGTTGCGCGAGGTGGCGGCGAAGATCGGCACGCATCCGTCCACGGTCAGCCGCGCCACGTCCAACAAGTATGCGCATACGCCGCAGGGCGTTTTCGAGTTGAAATACTTCTTTCAGAGCGGCATATCGCGTAGTGACGGCTCGGTGGTGGTTTCCGCGGAGTCGGTGCGGGAACGGATACGGGTGCTGGTGGAATCGGAGGACCCGGTCAAGCCGCTCAGCGACCAGGACATCGCCAGCGCGTTGGAGCGACTGGGAATCGACATCGCGCGCCGGACGGTCGCGAAGTATCGCGAGCAGTTGGGCATACTGACGTCGTCGCGGCGCCGGCAGCCCTATGTTCACCGAGTCGGGCCCGCCTGACGCGGCGGTTCGATGGGAGTCCCGGTCACGCTACGAGGGACGAAGGGGGTCGGCTTGCGTATCACGGACGTTCTGGATCCTGAAGCGGTCATTCCAAGTCTCGAGGCGCGGGACAAGTACGCCGTCCTCGAGGAGATCGTCACCCGCGTGTCGAGCCATTTCGGATTCGAGGACTCGCAACGGTTGCTCGACGTGGTCCGCGCCCGCGAGCGGATCTGCAGCACCGCCATCGGCGAGGGCGTGGCCATCCCGCACGGCAAGCTGCCCGGCCTGAAACGGGTTTGCATCGCCTTCGCCCGCAGCCGTGAAGGGGTCGATTTCGACGCCCAGGACGGCACCCGCACGCACCTGTTCTTCCTCCTGGTGGCACCGGAAGGGTCGACCTCCGAGCACTTGAGCGCCTTGGCGCGGGTGTCCCGGCTGGTCAAGGATGCCTCCCTGCGCGAACGCCTGATGCGCGTGCAGACTCCCGAAGAGGTCGTGCACCTCATCAAGGAGAAGGAAAGGGACATCTGACCAGCCCGCTCGACATCGTGGTCGTCACCGGCCTTTCCGGGTCGGGGAAGAACGTCGCCATGCGCGCGCTGGAGGACAACGGCTTCTTCTGTGTCGACAACCTCCCGGTCCGCCTGATCCCCAGGTTCATCGAGCTTTGCCAGGGCTATCGTGAACGCATCGAACGGGCCGCCTTCGGCATCGACCTGCGCGGAGGACAGTTCATCGAAGGCTGGCGGGAGGTGCTGGGGGAGATCCGCGGGGACGGCCACCGGGTCCAGGTGCTCTTCCTGGACGCCAGCGACGAGTTGTTGCTGCGCCGCTTCAACGAGACGCGCCGGCCCCATCCGCTCCAGGCCGGTGGGTCGGTGCAGGACGGCATCGCGCGGGAGCGCGCGGCCTTGACCGGCATGCGCGACCTGACCGACCGTGTCATCGACACCACCCATCTGAACGTCCACGACCTCAAGAAGCTCGTCGAAGATTCGTGCATCCAGGCCTGGGGACGCCGGCGCATGTCGGTCTTCCTGATGTCGTTCGGATACAAGTACGGCATTCCGGCCGAAGCGGATCTGGTCATCGACGTGCGTTTTCTTCCCAACCCGTTTTTTGTTAATGGGTTGGGGACTCGTAGCGGGTTGGCGCCGGAAGTACGGGATTTCGTTCTCGACCGGACGGAGACGCACGCTTTCATCGAACGCATGAGCGCGTTGCTCGATTTCACGCTGCCCGGTTATGAGCGCGAGGGCAAGAGCAACCTGACCGTGGCCTTCGGCTGTACCGGCGGCAGGCATCGGTCGGTGGCGCTGGCCGCCGAGTTCGCGCGGCGCCTGGATGGGAGCCCATGGCGCATTCAGTTGCGGCACCGGGACGTTGACAGATGACCCATGCACCGCGTTAAGAGGAAGCTCGAGATCAAGAACCGCCTCGGGATGCACGCGCGCGCCTCGGCGCTGCTGGTGCAGACCGTCAATCAGTTCTCCTCGGAGGTCAAGATCTCCAAGGACGACAACGTCGTCAATGGACGAAGCATCATGGGCGTCCTGACCCTGGGAGCGGCCAAGGGCAGCAAGATCCGGGTCGAGACCCGCGGCGAGGACGCTCACGAGGCCATGCTTGCCATCGAGCAGCTCGTGGAGGACAAGTTTCGCGAGAGTGACTGAAGTGGCCGGGTTGCAAGACCGTCCGCAACCGGGTTTTCCGCGGAACCGGAACAGGACGTAAGGAAAGGGTCGAACAGGCGTAATCCATGACGAACAAGGACTTTGTCTTCACCTCGGAATCGGTGTCGGAGGGCCATCCCGACAAGATGTGCGACCAGATCTCGGACGCGGTGCTCGACGCCCACCTGGCGCTGGATCCGAACAGCCGCGTGGCGTGCGAGACCCTGGTCAAGAACGACTTGATCGTCATCGCCGGCGAGATCACCAGCAAGGGCAAGGTGGACTACGAGAGTCTGGCGCGCCGCGTCGCCCTCGACATCGGCTACGACGATCCGGCCAAGGGGTTCGACGGCAACACGTGCGAGGTGCTGGTCAGGCTGGTAAGCCAGTCCCCCAACATCTCTCAGGGAGTTACCGAGGGCGAGGGGCTCTACAAGGAACAGGGCGCCGGCGACCAGGGCATGATGTTCGGCTACGCGTGCGACGAAACCGAGGAGTTGATGCCGCTGCCGATCCAGCTCGCCCACGAGCTGGTCGGCTATCTGGCCAAGATCCGTAAGTCCGGCGAGGCGCCGTTCCTGCGCCCGGACTCCAAGTCCCAGGTGAGCGTCGAGTACCGCGACGGCAGGCCCCATCGCGTCACCAACGTCGTGGTGTCCACCCAGCACACGCCCGAGGTGCCCTACGACAAGCTCCGGGGAACCATCATCGACAGCGTCATCCGCGCGGTGGTGCCGTCCCGGTACCTCGACGGCGACACGGAGTTTCTCGTCAACCCCACCGGCAGCTTCGAGATCGGCGGTCCCCAGGCCGATGCCGGCCTCACCGGCCGCAAGATCATCGTGGACACCTACGGAGGCATGGGACGCCACGGCGGCGGCGCCTTCTCGGGCAAGGACCCCTCCAAGGTGGACCGCAGCGCGGCGTACGTGGCCCGCTACGTGGCCAAGAACGTCGTCGCGGCCAAGCTCGCGCGCCGCTGCGAGATCCAGCTTGCCTACGTCATCGGGGTAGCCGAGCCCGTGTCCATCGCCATCGACACCTTCGGCACGGGCGTGGTCCCGGACGCGGAGATCGTCAAGCTCGTGCGCGAGAACTTCGAGCTCACCCCCAAGGGCATCATCGACGCCCTCAACCTGCGCGCCCCCATTTACCAGAAGTCCGCCGCCTACGGCCACTTCGGCCGCAGGCCGGAAGACGGCTTCTTCACCTGGGAGCAGGCGGACCGGGCCGAGAGGCTGAGCGGAGCAATCAAGGGATAGGGCGGTTCCTGGCGGCTGTCCTTGGCCTTGACCTCGCTCCGCAAGAGCCGGTCGTGAGGCTGTCAGGGGCTTCCGGCAACCCGCTGCCCGCCACCGTTCCCCTGAGCCCTCGTCGATCCTGTCCCGAGCCCTTCGTCGTGCTCGGGACAGGATCGACGAAGGGCGTCGGCCAAGCGTAGCGAGTCTTGAGCCCGACGAAGGGCGAGCATTCACATTTACCCGAAACACGGAGAGGAACATGGCGAAAGTGAAACATGATATCGCGAACCCCGGTCTGGCCGCCGAAGGCTGGAAACGAGTCCTCTGGGCCGACCAGGAAATGCCCGTGCTGCGGAACGTGCGCGCGCGCTTCGAGAAGGAGAAGCCGCTCAAGGGCCTGCGGTTTTCCGCGTGCCTGCACGTGACCGCCGAGACTGCCAACCTCGTGCGCACGCTCAAGGCGGGCGGCGCCGACGTCGTTCTGTGCGCGTCGAACCCCCTGTCGACACAGGATGACGTGGCCGCCGCCCTGGTGAAGCACGAGAACCTGTCCGTGTACTCCATCCGCGGCGAGGACCACGACACCTACTACCGCCATCTCAGGGCCGCCCTCGACCACGGCCCGGTCATCACCATGGACGACGGCGCCGACCTCGTGTCCATGCTGCACCAGGAATACGACAACCTCGTGCCCGACATGCTGGCCTCCATGGAGGAGACCACCACCGGCGTCATCCGGCTGCGCGCGCTGGAGGCCGACGGCGCGCTCAGGATCCCCATCATCGCGGTCAACGACGCCGCCACCAAGCACCTCTTCGACAACCGCTACGGCACCGGCCAGTCCACCATCGACGGCATCATCCGCGCCACCGACGTGCTGCTCGCCGGCAAGCGCGTGGTGGTGGCCGGCTACGGCTGGTGCGGCCGCGGCGTGGCGTCGCGCGCCCGCGGCATGGGCGCCAAGGTCATCGTCACCGAGGTGGACCCCGTGCGCGCCCTCGAAGCCTCCATGGACGGCTTCGACGTCCTGCCCATGAAGAACGCCGCCAAAGTCGGCGATCTCTTCATCACCCTCACCGGCGACATGCACGTCATCCGCCAGGAGCACCTGCGCTCCATGAAGGACGGCGCCATCATCTGCAACTCCGGCCACTTCGACATCGAGATCGACATCAAGACCCTCGGCGAAATGGCCGAGAAGTGCGAAAAGGACGTGCGCAACCACGTCGACTGCTACACGCTCCCCGGCGGCAAGCGCCTCTTCCTCCTCGGCGAAGGCCGCCTGGTCAACCTCGCCGCCGCCGAAGGCCACCCCGCCTCCGTCATGGACATGAGCTTCGCCACCCAGGCCCTCGCCTCCGAGTGGGCCGTCCAGCAACGCGGCACCCTGTCCCCGCAAGTCTACGACGTCCCCCAGTCCCTGGAGGAATGGGTCGCCACCATCAAGCTCGGCACCATGGGCATTCAGATCGACAAGCTCACCCGCGAGCAGAAGATCTACCTGTCGTCGTGGGAGATGGGGACGTGAGGCCGCGCTCCAGGCCGGTCAGCAACAACAGCGCCCCCAACTAACCGTCATTCCCGCGGACCCGTCATTCCCGCGAACCGAGCAGTGTCAACACTTCACTCGAACAGGGAAGCACGGCAACCCCGAACAGTCATTCCCGCGGAGCAGGCTGTGTCAAAACACCATCTTGGAGAGGCAACAACCCCCAGAAACGTCATTCCCGCGGAAGCGGGAATCCAGGGGTGGGCAGGATGGGCAACGGGTCCCGTCGCTCTACCCCGGCTGAACCCCGCGCCTGCTTGATTGCAACGCAATCGCGCGCTAGCCTGAAAAGGTAGGACAGGGAGGCCCGACCATGGCAAGTATCACGATCCGTAATCTTGACGATGACGTGAAGTCGCGCCTCCGCGTGCGGGCGGCGAGCCACGGCCGGTCAATGGAAGAAGAGGCGCGGCTGATTCTGCGCGAGGCTGTTGGGCGCAAGCCGAGTTCGCGAAATCTGGCCAGCATCGTCCGCGCCCACTTCGGACCGTCCGGCGGTGTTGACCTCGAGTTGCCGTCGCGCGAACCCATCCGCGAGCCCCCTCGGTTCGACTGAGCGGCGGTGATGATCCTGCTCGACACAAATGAGAGTCAATTGTTCCCACGGTCTATAAGCCACGGTATTAACGAGATTTTTTCTGATATTCCTTCCTTTGTTCCTGTTGCCGTAAGCAAAACGCAAGCGGATTGAGTACAACGACGGCGTCCATGAGCGCGCTCCCGTCGTCCCGTTGTGTAATAGTTCTGTCGACCTGTGGAGCAGCCTCCTGGCACAGAAGTAGAGAGGGGGTCGCGTCTGAAACGCGGCCCCCTCTGATTTAGGCTCCCCTAATGATCTCGGCGATCTGTTCGGATGTGAGGTCCCCCATCCTGTTCTGCTGCTTCATCGGCTTGTACCGCGCGAGTATCTTTCGATACCGCGGCAGACTTGGGGAGTGCGAGTTCAAACCGCGTTCCTTGAAGAACTGGAATCGCTCCATAACGCAGATCAGGACCCGAGCCACATGGTAGTGCGTCGACTCCTCGTTGCCGTCAAACCCTCGGAACTGGGTGTTCTCCCGTGTGATCCCGGCATTTGTCTCCAGTTTGACCTGTTCCTCTTTAGAGAGGCGGTCGTAAGACAACTCGATGGTCCACCACATTTCAAGTATGTCGGCAACCTCCAGAGCCGTGTCCTCCTCGACAACGGTTCCCTCAAACAGAGGAGGATACTCCCACCTCAAGGCCCAGGGGTGGCCGCCGCTCGATGCCTCCTCGATGATGCGCGAGTTGAGACCGCCATCCATCTCCAAGTGTCGGTACAGTTCGCAGAGCATTGCGATGATCAACTTCTCGCTGACGCTGGGGCGGAAACTCGGCTGGCCCATAGACAAACCGGCATCCATCAGGCGCCGAATCGCTGCTGCGCGCGATGGGAGGTCGGGTTGGTCTGCGCGCCATTTGTCCAATCTCTGCAGGGTGTGAAGGTCCAGCCGCATTTCAAAACGTTCACTGTTTTGCTGCATGTGCATACTCCTTCCAAATTTGATAGTGTACGGCATGAGCCGGTTACACCGTATATTTACCGTATATAACGGGTCGGAACCGGAATGTCAACAGGCCTTGAGGGCACTGTAACTCCCGCCCCTACCTCACCGAGCCGCTGGGCAACGCCCCCAAGACGGTGTTGGGCTCGGACATCGGTGCCCTGGTTTCAGTGTGCCCCCTCAGACTGCCTTGACAATCCGACCGCTGACCCAGTACCTTCCGGGGAAATGGCCGAGAATTCACCTATAGAGTGGACGGACGCAACCTGGAATCCGGTCACCGGGTGCACGAAGGTTAGCCCGGGGTGCAAGCACTGTTACGCCGAGCGGCTGGCCACCCGCCTCCAAAGGATGGCGAACCCGCGCTATACCAACGGATTCTCTGTTACCCTGCATCGAGATCAATTGGAGTTGCCTCTGAGGTGGAAGAGTCCGCGTCGGATCTTCGTCAACAGCATGAGCGACCTCTTCCACGAGTTAGTACCGGACCGATTCATCCAGGACGTGTTTCAGACGATGGGGCAGGCTCCGTGGCATGTCTTTCAGGTGTTAACGAAGCGATCAAGGCGTCTGTTTGAGTTGTGTGGCGAGCTCTCCTGGTCCCCCAACATTTGGCAGGGCGTGTCGGTCGAAAGTAAGGACTACCTTTGGAGAATTGAGGATCTCGCCAAGACCCCGGCAGCCGTGAAGTTCCTGTCTCTGGAGCCGTTGCTCGGGCCGATAGACCGCCTACCCCTGGAGGGCATTGACTGGGTGATTGTCGGTGGCGAAAGCGGGCCTGGCCACCGACCTATCGAGACTCGGTGGGTTCGGGATATCGTTCTTCAATGCTCCGCCGCGGCGGTTCCCTTTTTCTTCAAGCAATGGGGCGGTAGAACCGCCAAGTCCGGCGGCAGGATGCTTGACAACAGAGAGTGGAACGGCATGCCCCGCGTTGGTCTGACGCAGCATGGACTAGCAACTCCGGATGGCACGCAAGAAGCATACTAGCCAGACGGAAACCCTCCCCTTCGAGATCCCGCCGCCAAGGATAGCCTACGCCCCGAAAGGGAAGCGTAGGGGCGTCACTCCACCACCTATCTGGACAGAGAACAAGGCCAAACTGATCGAGCGGTACCTTCATTACTTCGTGATGGTTACGAAACACGGTACCTATATTGACGGGTTTGCCGGACCACAGGCCATCGACCATCCTGACAGTTGGGCGGCTAAATTGGCCCTGGAGATGGAACCCAAGTGGCTCCGCCACTTCCACCTCTTCGACAACGACAGCTCCAAAGCACGTTGTCTGCTGGATCTGAAAGCCGATCACCCCGACCGCGACATTCAGGTCTATCACACGGACTTCAATCAAAATGTCCAACACTTGCTCGAATCCGGCGACATCGGGGAGAGAGAGGCCGTCTTTTGCCTTCTGGACCAGCAAACATTCGAGTGCGACTGGGCCACAGTAGAAACCCTCGCACGTTATCAGGACCCGCGACGGCGAAAGATCGAGTTGTTTTACTTTCTGCCGAACAGTTGGTTCGAGCGTGCCGTCGCGGCCATGCACGAAGACACAAAAAGAGAGACATTGCCCCGCTGGTGGGGTCGAAACGACTGGGCGTCCTTCGCGGAGTTGCCGCGGCCCGAGAGATGCCAGGCGTTTGCTGACCGGCTGAAAAACGACCTCGGATACGCCTTCGTCGACGCCTACGCAATACGGCAACAAGATGCTTCGGGGAACATCATGTACTACATGCTACACGCAAGCGATCATGAGGAGGCACCCAACTTTATGGCGCGCGCCTACCGAGCCGTTGTTGATGCGCGGTCCGTGGATCAATTCACCTTCGAATTCTTCGCTGCGCAGCCCAGATAGTGTCTTAACACCAAGGTCACTTCCGAACTGATGCGTGATGACCCGCATTCGAATATTCTGGCTTGGCTGAATGAGCGGCCGACGCGGAAACCGTTCGCTTTGGCGGTGACGGCGGTGGAGGTTCGTGCCGGCAACCAGCAAGAATGGATGGGAACAAGGAGTCAACGTTGAGTGTCGAAGTGACTATCCGGGAAGGTCAAGTTCTTACCGGACCGTTGTTCAGCGAGCCAATGCAGGTGGAAACGGTTCGCCCAAACGGTCCCAACGTCTGGATCGCGGGCCTCGTTGGTCTGCGGTCTGAGCAGTTCCGCCGCGTCACGCTCACCTCGGATGACATCTCAAACCTGACCATCGCCGATACCGCTCTCTCCTACGACGGCGACGGGCGGCTTCTGCGGATCGGCCTCCAAGCCTATTCGCTCGGCATCGCCTACGAGTTCGATCCCTACTTCGGGCTTTCCATCTCCCGCGTGGACCCGCTACCCCACCAGCTTGAAGCGGTCTACGAGTACCTCCTCAAACTCCCCAGCGTGCGCTTCCTGCTCGCCGACGATGCCGGTGCCGGCAAGACCATCATGGCCGGCCTCCTAATCCGCGAACTCAAACTGCGGGGCCTCATTGAAAGGGTTCTCGTCGTTTGCCCCGCCAACCTGTCGTTTCAGTGGCAGCGCGAGCTTAAGGAGAAATTCGACGAAAAGTTTCTCGTGCTCAAGGGCAGCGACATTCGCGATCAATTCGGCGTGAACCAATGGATGGATCAAAAGCAGATCATCACCTCGCTCGACCTCGCCAAGCGTACCGATATCTTGCCGGGACTGCGGCAGGTGCACTGGGACATGGTGATCGTCGACGAGGCGCACCGTATGTCGGCCCGTGATGAAACCCATAAGAGCCAGCGCTACAAGCTGGGGGAGTTGCTGCGCGACAGCACCGATCACGTGCTTCTGCTGACCGCGACGCCCCACAAGGGCGATCCGCAGAATTTCACACTGTTCCTGCAACTGCTCGACCGGGACGCATACGCTGACGTCAGATCGATCCACGAGGCCATGGAGCGAAGGCGAGCACCTTTCTATTTGCGTCGCACCAAGGAGGCGATGGTCTATTTCCCCGAGCGTCAAACGGACGGGACGTGGACCGCAGAACCAGTCTTCACCAAGCGTATCCCGCGCACCGCCGACTTTGCCATCGATGGCCCGGAGTTTGAGCTCTACCAGAAGATCACGCGGTTCGTGAAACGGCAGAGCGCCCGTGCCGCGGCCGATGACGACGATCCTCGGGCTCGGGCGGTCGGTTTTCTGATGTCGCTGTACCAGAGGCGTCTCGCGTCAAGTACCTACGCCGTGCGGCGGTCGCTTGAGAATCGCGCAAGGCGACTGGAGGAGGGTCTCAAACGCGCCCAGGAATTGGTGCGGACAGCGCCGCCGGACCTTCCCGACCTGGAAGAACTCGAAGAGCTTGAGGACGCTGAACGTGAGCGCCTGGAGAGAATGCTGGAGGCGATCACGCTGGCCGGTAACGCGGAACAGGTGCGTGAAGAGGTCTCCGAGCTCAGGGAGCTTGCCGAGGAAGCGAAGACAGTCGAGGGCTCGGGCAGCGAGGCGAAACTCGCGCATCTTCGGAAGATCATGCAGGATGAGGGGTTCTTCGACTGTCCCGACCAGCGTCTGCTACTCTTCACGGAGTTCAAGGACACCCTCGATCACCTGATGGAACAGTTGACGTCCTGGGGCTTTAGCGTCGGGTGCATCCACGGCGGCATGAAGTCCGGTTCACGTGACGAACCGGGGAGCAGACTCTACACCGAACAGCAGTTCCGCGAAGGCGCGATCCAGGTTCTGGTAGCCACCGAGGCAGCCGGAGAAGGCATCAACCTTCAGTGTTGCCACATCCTCTTCAACTACGACATTCCCTGGAACCCGAACCGGCTCGAACAGCGCATGGGGCGCATACACCGCTACGGGCAACGGTATGACTGTCTGATCTTCAACTTCGTGGCGACCAACACCATCGAGGGTCGGGTGCTCCAGCGTCTCTTGGACAAGCTCCAGGAGATCCGCGACGCGCTCGATGACGACGCTGTGTTCAACGTTGTTGGCGAGGTCCTGCCTTCTGCCCACGTGGAACGTGTGCTGCGGGACTACTACGCGGGAAAGCTGGGCGACGCCGATCTCGAGGAGCGGCTGCTGAAGGACGTGGACGAAGGTCACTTTCGGGACATCTGCCAAACGGCTCTGGAAGGGTTGGCCGCCAAGAGGCTCAACCTCGATATGCTTATCGAGCGTCGGGCCAGAGCGCAGGAGCGACGCCTTGTGCCCGAGACTATCTCTCGGTTCATCAAGGAGTGCGCGCAGGACGCGGCCCTGGCGCTGAATCCGGTACGCAACCTGGCCCATACGTTTGAGCCAGGCCGGACACCGCTCAGCCTGAAAAGGTACGAACACGAGGCGGACTGGAAACTCCCGGCGCTGGCGATTCGCTATCCGCGTCTGTCGACGGACCGCGACACGGCTGAGGGAAACAACCTCGAGTGGGTGACCCCTGGGCATCCGCTGTTCGAGGCTTTACGCCGGCACGGTTTCGATCTTGGGCAGGAGGCCTTCTCCAGCGGGGCCTGCTTCCATTCACTGGCGCACGAAGCCCCGGCGCGGTTAGACTTCTACCAAGCGCGGGTCGTGGACGGCCTCGGGAAGGTAATTCACGAGCGGCTGTTCACGGTGGAACTGGCAAGTGACGGCTCTCCCTGCCTCCGCGAACCGGACGTCTTAGGCAACCTGAGTCCCACCGCCGCACCAGAGGGCCTACCCCCCGTAGCTACTCTCCGAGAAGCGACCGCCTGGCTCAACGAATACGCCTTGGTGCCCTTTATCGGTGAGGTCCGTGCGGAACGTCTGGCCGAAGTCGAGCGCATCAGCGAGCATGTGGAGCTGTCTTTGACCGAGGTCCTGCAACGGATAGACGAAGAAATCGGCCGCGCCGCGGAGGAAGTGGACAAGGAAGTCGCGGGTGCCGAGGGACGTCTCGCGCAGGCCGAGGCCCGCCACGCGGAGGTCATGGCGCGGCGCGAGCGCCGGCGTGAGGAACTCAAGCGGCAGCAGGCGGTGACTCTGCAGGGAGTCAAGCGGCTGGCAAGCGTGCTTATTCTGCCCCACCCCGAACGGGGGACTCTGGATGTTCGGCGCCTGCGCCCGCATCCTGAAACGGAAATGACGGCCATGCAGGTGGTCATGGAATACGAGACTGCGCAGGGTCGCCAAGTCTATGATGTCCATGAGAAAAACCTTGGTTACGATGTGACCAGCCTTGATCTGCAGTCAGGCGAATTGCGTCTGATCGAAGTCAAGGGTCTCGCTGCCCCGACCGGCAGCATCCTCCTCACGCCGAACGAGCGTCGCGTCGCCGAGGACCGTCCCGACTGTTTCTGGCTCTACGTGGTGACCAACTGCGCGAGCGCTCCGGAGCTTCAGGAGCCGATCAGGGACCCGGCTCGGTTCCCGTGGCACGAGGTCACCAAAGTCGCCCACTACTACCTGGAGGTGAACGCGCTGAAGCAACCGATGGAGGTTCGAGAAGGCAACGGGAGCTACGACAAGAAGGGCGAGCCATGAAAAAGCCAACAACTAAATCCGGTAAGCTTGATGCTCCCCACCAAGCGATCTTCGGCGATGTGGCCAGAATTATTGACGCTGCGAGGCAGTCGGCTGCTCGTTCGGTGAATGCCGTCATGACTGCTGCATATTGGTTGATCGGGCGGCACATCGTTGAGTTCGAGCAGGAAGGGAAGAAGCGTGCCGACTATGGGGAGGAGACTATTGAACAGCTTGCCGCTGAACTCTCTGCCCGTTACGGTCGAGGATATTCGCTCCGCAATCTTTGGCAAATGAAGGCGTTTTACCTCGCATGGCCAATTCCGCAGACACCGTCTGCAGAGTTGGAAGGCGGAGGAAATCTGCAGACACTGTCTGCAGAATCTTCGCTGAACAAGGTCGCCTCACGCTTTCCACTTCCCTGGTCCGCCTATGTGCGGCTGCTTTCGGTCAAAAACACGCGTGCCCGTGAATTCTATGAAGCCGAAGCTCTGCGTGGGGGATGGTCGGTTCGCCAGCTTGACCGGCAGATTAATTCCCAGTTCTACGAGCGTACCGCTCTCTCAAAGAACAAGGCTGCCGTGTTGACCAGGGGGCGGAGGGCACGCGCTGAAGATCATGTCCTTCCCGAGGAGGAAATCAAGGACCCATTCGTCCTCGAATTCCTGGACCTCAAGGATGAGTATTCCGAAAGCGATCTGGAAGAAGCGTTGATCCGCTGTCTGGAGACCTTCCTCCTGGAACTGGGCGGAGACTTCTGTTTCATGGGCAGGCAAAGGCGTCTGCGGATCGGTAACGAATGGTATCGAGTCGATCTGCTGTTTTTTCACCGTCGTCTGCGATGTCTTGTGGTCATCGACTTGAAGATCGGCAGATTCACACATGCCGACGCGGGACAAATGCACCTCTATCTCAACTATGCGCGGGAGCATTGGCGCCACGAAGGTGAAAACCCGCCGGTCGGGTTGATTCTTTGCGCTCAGAAGGATGAAGCCGTTGCCCGGTATGCGCTTGAAGGCTTGCCGAACAAGGTATTGGCTGCCGAGTACCGGACTACCCTGCCTGACGAGGAACTTCTGGCATCCGAAATCGACCGTGCGCGGGAGGCGCTGGTTTCGGCTCCTTCGCGCAACCGTGACTCATCGAATGAGCCTGCCGCCGGAGGCCGTACTCATGGAAGCGAAGCTTAAACATCTCGAATTCATCCAGGGCGTGATCAACCGTCTCTCTACCGACTCGTTCCGCATGAAGGGGTGGGCTGTGGTCCTGGTCTCGGCCCTGCTGGTCCTGCTGGCACGGGAAGAGCGCACCGACTTCGCCTACATCGGCTTCGTCCCGGTACTGGTATTCTGGGGCCTTGACGGCTACTTCCTTTGGCAGGAACGGCTGTTTCGAGACCTGTACGACCACGTCCGAGGTCTTGAGGAATCCGAGATCGATTTCTCCATGGGAACCGACGCCTTCAAGAGAACCTGGCCGGGCGCGACATTTTCAAGGACACTGTCTCCGTTCTACATCGCGTTGGCGCTTTCGGTCGGTTTCGCGATGATCATCGGCTAACCGAAAAGGAGTTTATTTGATGGCACGCAGAGTCTTCTACAGCTTCCACTACAAACCCGATAACTGGCGGGCAGCTCAGGTGCGCAACATTGGCAGTATTGAAGGGAATCGCCCAGCCGCCGACAATGATTGGGAAGCGGTGAAGAAAGGCGGGGATGCAACGATCAAGCGGTGGATTGCCGGCCAGATGGAGCTCCGCTCTTGTACGGTCGTGCTGGTCGGAGCGGATACAGCAAATCGTAAGTGGATCAATTACGAAATTGTAAACTCATGGGATGACGGCATGGGTGTGGTCGGCATCACTGCTGTCCCACAAGAAATACGAATGAGGAGGACCTGAAGAGCTCCGTCATGCTATGATGGCAATTGCAAAACCCATCGTAGGAGGAGGTTCAG
>JAJEAI010000149.1 GCA_022824205.1 Candidatus Binatia bacterium | reverse complement strand
GTCGTCATTCCCGCGGAAGCGGGAATCCAGGGGTGGGGGGGTGTGGCGGCCTCATTGCCCGCCCCACCCCGCCTGGATTCCCGCTTCCGCGGGAATGACGACTCGGGGCGTTGGTGCCTCTTCTCATCCGAGCGGAGTTTCGACGCATCCTGGGAAGCGGGAATCCGGGGGCTGGGAGGTCGCGCGGTTTCCTTGACTGGCAGAGTGGAGTTGGGATAGAAGTCAAAGGTTGCAGCTTGGTATCGACTCGCATCGAGAGACGTGTGCGAGAACGCCGCGAGCCCCGGAAGGGAGACCCGTCATGTCCAAGAAGAATGGAGAAGCCAGCCACAATACCGTGATCACCACGGACCCGTTCCCCGCTTCCCGGAAGGTCCACGTCTCCGGGACCCAGGGCGTCCAGGTGGCCATGCGCGAGATCAGCCACGGCGCCGCGGGCGCGAACGGTCATGGAGGAAACGGGCACGCCGGCAACGGGCAGAGCGCGGAACCGCGGCGGCTGCGGGTCTACGACACCTCCGGCCCGTACACCGATCCGACGGTGGAGATCGACGTGCGCCGGGGCCTCGAGCCGTTGCGCCTGGACTGGATCGCCGCCCGCGGCGACACGGTGGAGACCGAGTCCCACTACCGCCCCAACGGCAACGGCGCCGGCGACGACCGCTTCCCGGAGATGGCGAAACGCCCCGTGCTGCGGGCCAGGCCCGGCGGCAACGTGAGCCAGATGCACTACGCGCGCAAGGGAATCGTCACCCCCGAGATGGAGTACATCGCCATCCGCGAGAACATCGGCCGCGAGGCCGCCCTCAACGGTGAAGCCGAGGGGCACCACGCCGGCAACCACTTCGGCGCTTCCATCCCGCAATTCGTCACCCCCGAGTTCGTGCGCGACGAGGTGGCCCGGGGTCGCGCCATCATCCCCTGCAACGTCAACCACCCCGAAACCGAACCCATGATCATCGGGCGCAACTTCCTGGTGAAGATCAACGCCAACATCGGCAACTCGGCGGTCACCTCCTCCATCGAGGAAGAGGTGGAGAAGATGATCTGGGCCACGCGCTGGGGCGGTGACACGGTCATGGACCTGTCCACCGGCGCCAACATCCACGAGACCCGCGAGTGGATCCTGCGGAACTCACCCGTGCCCATCGGCACCGTGCCCATCTACCAGGCGCTGGAGAAGGTCAACGGCAAGGCCGAGGAGCTGACCTGGGAGATCTACCGCGACACGCTCATCGAGCAGGCCGAGCAGGGCGTCGACTACTTCACCATCCATGCCGGCGTGCTACTGCGCTACGTGCCGCTGACGGCCAAGCGCCGCACCGGCATCGTCTCCCGCGGCGGCTCCATCCTCGCCAAGTGGTGTCTGGCGCACCACCAGGAGAGCTTCCTCTACACCCGCTTCGAGGAGATCTGCGAGATCATGAAGGCCTACGACGTGGCCTTCTCCCTGGGCGACGGATTGCGGCCCGGCAGCATCGCCGACGCCAACGACGAGGCCCAGATGGGCGAGCTGGCCACCCTGGGCGAACTGACGAAGATCGCCTGGGAGCACGACGTGCAGGTGATGATCGAGGGCCCGGGCCACGTGCCCATGCACCTCATCCACGAGAACATGACCCAGCAGCTCGAGCTGTGCCACGAGGCGCCCTTCTACACCCTGGGCCCCCTGACCACCGACATCGCCCCCGGCTACGACCACATCACCAGCGCCATCGGCGCCGCCATGATCGGCTGGTACGGCACCGCCATGCTCTGCTACGTCACCCCCAAGGAGCACCTTGGCCTGCCCAACAAGAAGGACGTCAAGGACGGCGTCATCACCTACAAGATCGCCGCCCACGCCGCCGACCTGGCCAAGGGCCACCCCGGCGCCCAGGTCCGCGACGACGCGCTCAGCGACGCCCGCTTCGAGTTCCGCTGGGAGGACCAGTTCAACCTGAGCCTCGACCCCGAGACCGCCCAGGAGTTCCACGACGAGACCCTGCCCGCCCAGGGCGCCAAGGTCGCCCACTTCTGCTCCATGTGCGGCCCCCACTTCTGTTCCATGAAGATCACCCAGGACGTCCGCGACTACGCCGCCGGCAAAGGCATCGCCGCCGAGCAGGCGCTCGCCAAGGGCATGGAGGAGAAGGCCGAGGAGTTCAAGAAGGCAGGTAGCGAGATCTACCGGGCAGTGGAGCCGGAGAGGAAGGCGGGGGCGTAGGCGGACGGACCCGAGGCTTCCAGGTGCCGGCGGAGCGCCGATGCGCCCCGCCGACACCTGGAGCAAACTGCTTCAGAAAAGCCTGCCGCCGTTGGGCACCGGCCGGTTGGGCTCGATCATCACCACTTCACCGTTGGCATCAGGGAAGCCCAGCACCAGGATCTCGGACCGGAATGGGCCGATCTGCTTGGGCGGGAAGTTGACGACGGCGGCGACCTGCCGACCCACCAGCTCTTCCGCGGTGTAGTGGTGGGTGACCTGGGCCGAGCTCTTGCGCTCGCCCATCTCGGGACCGAAATCCACGTAGAGCTTGTAGGCGGGCTTGCGCGCCTCGGGGAACGGCTCCACCCGGGTGACGGTGCCGACGCGCACGTCGACCTTCAGGAAGTCGTCGTAGCTGATCTCGGCCATGGGTTACAGGAGGGCCTTGAGAGCGGCCTCGTCGAAGCCGGCGACCTTGCGCTTGCCCTTGATGGTCACCGGACGCCGCAGGAGGTTCTGGTCCGCGAGCATCAACCGGATGGCCTCCTCCCGGCTGGGAGGATTGTCCTTCATCTTCCGCTCGCGGTAGAGCGGCGTCCGGGTGTTGAGGAAATCCGTCACCGGCCCGTCGCCGATAATGGAATCCAGCTCTTCCTCGGTCAACGGCTGCTTGCCGTACTCCCTCTCTTCCAGTTCCGCACCGTGTGATTGCAAGAAACTTCTTGCCTTGCGACAGGTGGTTCAGGTGTTCTTGTAATAGAATTTCAGCTTGGCCATAGCCTCGTCCTCTATGTTCGCCCCGCCCTGTTCGCCCCGCCCCAAAACGTCATTCCCGCGAAAGCGGGAATCCAGGGGTGGTGGTGTGGCGGTTCCATGCCCCGGCCCCACCCAACCTGGATTCCCGCTTTCGCGGGAATGACGTTTCGGGAGGCGTCGAATGTAACCTCAGATCGTCAGCCGACGTACTTGCTCACATCCACCCGCTTCATGGCCTCTATCGGCACTTCGTTCTTGATGGGGAACTCGCCTTCCAGGGGGCGGGTGGCGTCGACCACGGCGACGCTGTCGCCGAGCCAGCCGCGGAAGTTCTGGACCTCGCGGATGACGTCGAGGTCACGGTCCCAGTGGGTGCGGGTGCCCACGGCCCACAATACGTCGCGCTCGTTGAACACGTCCACGTCGTCGTCCACCACGACGCAGAGCTTCAGGTTGGGCATGTCGGTGAAGGCCTGCATGGCGGCCTTCTTGGGCTCGTTGGGGAACTCCTTCTTGATGGAGATGTAGCAGATCACCCGGCCGCAGCCCGAGTGCGGCAGGTGGATGGCCTTGATGCCGGGGATGTTGCGCTTGATGGAGTTGTAGACGCTGCCTTCCTTGGTGATGCCGCCGAGGTTCCAGTGGTCCTTCTGGCCCGCCCAGATGTCCTGCATCACGGCATTCTTGCGGTGGGTGACGGCGGTGACCTCGACGATGGGCACGTCCATGGTCACCTGGTAGTAGCGCAGCACCTCGCCGAAGGGGTTCTGGGAGCGGCGCACGTTGGGCGGCACCTCGCCCTCGATGATCATCTCGGCGTCCGCGGGCACGAGGAAATCCTCGCCCCAGGTCACCGACGGGGTCAGCCGCAGAGGCTCGCGCATGAAGGCCGCGGCGCTCTGGTAGTCGTCGTTGCCGTAGGGGGTCATGCAGCAGGACGAGAAGTAGAACGCCGGGTGGTGCCCCATCACGATGATGACCGGCGCGCGCTGGTCCTTGGCCTCGTTCTCGCTGACGATGGCTTCCAGGTGGTGGTGCTTGTGGGCCGAGAAGCTCATGGTGCGACCGTCGTAGTAGAGGTTCTTGGTGAAGGTGATGTCGTAGAAGGGGTCCGACTCGCCTTTCATGACGCAGGCCATGGTCCAGTAGGGGCCTACGTCGAGATCGTGGTGCATGGGGATGGGATACCTGGCCAGGTCCACGTCGGAACCCCGGACCACCACTTCCCGGCACGGCGCGGCGTCGGGGGCGATCACTTCCGTATCCCCTTTCTCCTTCTCCAGCCGCGACACCTCCAGGCTGAGCTCCATGTTGGACTCGAGGTCGCCCATGCCCATGCCGTCGGCACAGAACTGCCGGCTCACCCACGGGTTGTAGAAGAGCGGGAACGGCGAGGGCTTCCCCTCCAGCGTGGTCACGTTCTCGAACAGCACCATCTTCTCCAGCCCGCGGTCGTCCAGGTGCTTCAGGAAGGCGATGGTCTCGCACTTGTTGGGGTCGATGGGGTCCTTCACCCGGATGAAATCGCCCGGACGGCGCTTTTCCTCGGCGGCGATGAATTCCTGGAGGTCTCTCATGGTCGGTACTCCCTGGCTGGTTAGCGAACGTGTGTCGGAAAGAGATGGCCCATTCTCACGTCAACGGCGTCTGGCCTCGAACGGTATTCCTAGACAATAGCGGGATCGATCGCAAGGATTCAGTATTCTGCACGGACCTCCCATGACAGTCCGGACCCATCCCTATAGCGCGGCCTCCTATGGCCGTTTGGTAACTTCCATCGGCAGTTGATAAACAGAACTGACCCAAAGGCTGCGGAAGAAACCGCAGCGCGGCAGACAGGCTGAACGTCATGATACGGAGGTCGGTGCGACGGGTAGGCGACCATGGAGAAAGAGGAACTCATCGAACGCCTGACCAAATCCAGCCGATGCAGGAAAGCTTGTCCACTGCACAAGTCGGACCGAAACCCACGAGCTTGCCCACTGCACAAGTCAAGCCGTTGACCGAGATTTCGGCGACTCACCGAGAAATCATGGGGCTATGTGACATGCCCTGCCGTTTGGCCGAGATAATGAACGCCCTCGTAGTGGCGAACCGGGGTTACTTCAAGAAGCACCACATCGATCCTCTATCGCGAGGTGGTGTGCTCCGCATGACTCGCCCGGATCAGCCGAACCATCCGGACCAAGCCTATGTCCTGACCGAGGTCGGTGCCGCCATCAAGGCCCTCCGCGTCAGCAGGGACAGCGAGGAACGGGCGAATGGCGAGTAGCAAGTGGACTGTCCGTAAGGCTCCAGCCAGCCTCCACAGACTCTACCTCAATGTTGCAAAATGGTTGTGAAGAGCGATCCGAAGCATGTCCTACGGATCGTCATTCCCGCGAAAGCGGGAATCCATGGGTGGGGAGGAGCCAACCGGCCGGTGTCCCCGCCCATCGCCGCCTGGATTCCCGCTTTCGCGGGAATGACGATCCGTAAGATGCTACTCTGCCGCCTAAACCTCACCTACAGTGGCATTCCCCAACAATTCCCCTCCGCCCTTCGAAACCCCATCCCGCTTGCCTTCCGGCCTCTCCATGTTTCCAGCTTCTGCAACATCGAGGTCTACTCTCTGGACAGGACGGACCCCATCCACTCCAGGTAGCTCTCGCTCCCCTCCACGATGGGCACCGCGATGATCTCCGGGACATCGTAGCCGTGGAGCGCCTGCACCCGCTCCTTGAGTCGGTCGAACAGGTCGGCGCGGGTCTTCACGATGAGGAGGTCCTCGGTGTCCCGTTCCACCCGGCCCTCCCAGGTGTAGGTGGACTCCACCCCCGGAATGCGGTTGACGCAGGCGGCGAGCTTCTCCCGCACCAGCGCGCCGGCCAGATCGCCCGCGTTTTCTCCGGATGCCGTGATGTAGACAACGACGAACTCACTCATTCAGCAGCCCCCAATGCCTTGGAAACGGGTCGCCGCACGTCCGTTTGCGCGCCCCACCTTTGTATGGTTTATTTCGTGTCTGCATTAGGCCGCGCTTGTCAATCCAGCCGCCTGCCGGAGCCCCGCCAGCGCGGGTTCACAGAGTCCGGAAACAACGCAATCCTGCAGACAGTTTCGAGAAGGGGGTAGAGACCCGGATGGAGAGCATCGATTTTGCCAAGGGCGGAGGCATCGTCCCGGTGGTGGTGCAGGACCACGAGACCCTGGAGGTGCTCATGCTGGCCTACATGAACGAACAGGCTTTCAACCTCACCCGCGAGACCGGCAAGGCCCATTATTACAGCCGTTCCCGCGACAAGCTCTGGCTCAAGGGCGAGGAATCGGGCCACTTCCAGGAAGTCAAGGACATCCTGCTGGACTGCGACAACGACACGGTGATCCTGAAGGTCGTCCAGCATGGCGCCGCCTGCCACCTGGGTTACCGCACGTGCTTCTTCCGCCGCGACGCCGGCGATGACTGGGAGGTGTGCGAGGAGAAGGTCTTCAACCCCGAGGAGGTCTACAACAAGTGAAGCAACTCAAGCTGGGGCTTCCCAAGGGGAGCCTGGAGAACTCCACCATCGAGCTGTTCCGCAAGTCGGGCTGGAAGATCACCGGCATGAACCGGAGCTATTTCCCCTCCATCGACGACGACTCGCTCACTTGCAGCGTCGTGCGCGCCCAGGAGATGTCCCGCTACGTGGAGGACGGCACCCTCGACGCCGGCATCACCGGCAAGGACTGGATCCAGGAGAACGATTCCCAGGTCGAGTACATCTCCGAGCTGATCTACGCCAAGACGAGCTTCCGCCCGACCCGCTGGGTGCTGGCCGTGCCCCACGACTCGCCCGTGCAGAAGATCGAGGACCTCAAGGGCAAGAAGGTCGCCACCGAGATGGTCAACTTCACCCGGCGGCTGTTCGAGTCGCACAACACCCCGGTGGACGTGGAGTTCTCCTGGGGCGCCACCGAGGCCAAGGCCGCCGAAGGCTTGGCCGACGCCATCGTCGAGGTCACCGAGACCGGCGGCACCATCCGCGCCCATGGCCTGCGCATCGTCACCGACCTGCTGGAGTCCGCGCCCCAGCTCATCGCCAACAAGACCGCGTGGCAGGACTCGTGGAAACGCGCCAAGATCGAGCAGATCAGCACGCTGCTCCAGGGCGCCCTGGCCGCCGAGCACAAGGTCGGCATCAAGATGAACGTGAAGGAGGAAGACCTCCGGAAGATCGTCGACCTGATCCCCAGCCTCACCGCCCCCACCGTCGCGACGCTCTACGACACCCCCGCCCTGGCCGGCAAGAAGTGGTTTTCCGTGGAAAGCGTCATCGCCGAAGACGTGGTGCGCGAGCTCATCCCCGAGCTCATGCGCAACGGCGCGGTGGGGATACTGGAGTACCCGCTGAACAAGGTGATCTGAGCGGCACCGGCGAGGATGACTGGGCTCCCCTGAGCCCGCCTGGGATGCCCACTTCCCCGGGTTCGCCCCCTCTAACCGATTCTCCTTTCCAGGGTTTGCTCTTGGTGAGGCAACCCCGCCCCCTTGCAACCGCTACGCCATTGGCGTACCCTGGAACGGTGCGTTTCATTGAGACTTCTCTGTTCACGCAAGACATCGAATATGAGATGTCGTTGGACGAATACAGACAACTGCAATTGGCCTTACTGTTCCGCCCAACACAGGGCGCCCTGATTCAGCGTTCCGGAGGTTTGCGCAAGATGCGTTGGCGCCGAGCCGGCATGGGAAAGCGTGGCGGACTGCGACTCATCTATTTTTGGGAACCGAGATCCGAGACATTTTACATGCTGACGCAGTAGTGTCCGACACATTTCATAGCAAAAACAGTTGGTTACGGTCATCGGGGCTTTCTGGCAGCGCGGACATATCGGTAAGTAACTGAATCAACGGCACTTTTTCGAAAGGGGTGACGCTGAGGATCTGTAGCATCGTATGCAAGGAGAGGTCGAGATTGAGACGTTTCTTGATGATGGCAACGAGCACGTAAACGGCGACGGCGATCCAGATTTGGCTTTTGACGGCGTTCTCGGAAGTGCCGAAGAAGCGTTTGATGCGGAGATGTTGTTTGATCCACTTGAAGAACAACTCCACTTGCCAGCGGCTCTTGTACAGAGCGCACACGCTCAGGGCGGGGATGGTGAAGTGGTTGGTCAAGAAAACC